>NZ_JAFLKV010000127.1 GCF_019163035.1 Sulfuricurvum sp. | reverse complement strand
ACAATTTTGTGATGTTTGATTACCGGTATGATAATCGCCACTTTGAGTCTGAAGAGCAAAATAGTTTATTTAAAAAAGGGTTTGCTATCCACTCTCTTTTAAGTCCGATCGAACATTTGAGTCTTGAAAACAGACCCCTCTGTGCCCAAGCATTAGCATTGATGGCGGATCGTTTGGATCATAGTGAAATGGGTATTTTCGCGATGCCGACACTCTTAGATACATCATCGTTGATGGAGTTAGAGAACAATGCTCTGGAACAGCTTGAAATCATTACGGTTGATTCGAGGCTTCCGAGCATTTCCAAACTTTTGTTGAATACTTCTACCCCTATGGGACAACGGCTGGGGCGATTCCGTCTCTTTTTACCGATCAAAGACCCCAATGAGCTCAATCGGCGGTTTGATTGGATCGAAGTCCTCAACCCTCATGCTATGTGGTTCAAAGATCGATTGCGATTGATAGCCGATATGGAACTTTTATGGTGGCATATTCAAAATCGTCAGACTGCTGAGTTGGAGACATTTTTGGATTCCTTTGCCGTTATCGCTGAGATCCATACGTATTGTCTCAAGCATAATCTTTCCCAGATACTCTTAGATGATATGGTGCAGGAGGGGTGGGAGATCGAATTGCGCAATCATGTGAATGATCGGCAATGGCTGGAGATTCAAACTCCGCTGGTTCGTCATACTATTGATTGGATCGCTCAAATTGACGTGGCGGTATCTTCCGCACTCAATGCTCAAAAATACGGACTTATCCGACCTACGATCATCGAATCAATCAAAGAGAATTTTTTACAGATGAGCGGATTGCGTCATTTATTGGTGGAAGCACAAGGAATTGCCTATGTTCCCAATGATATTGTGATGGGGGATCGCGATTTTCTCGATCTCCCGTATCCCGATACTGTTATGCTCGATTCCAAGGTTCATGATGGCGCCAATATCCGAGGAGTTTTGCTTTATGGGATCAACTCCAGCGGGAAATCATCTTTGATGAAGAGTATCGGGATAGCGGTGACCTTGGCGCAGAGCGGTTTTTTTGTTCCGGCGAAAGCGATGAAGTTTTCCCTCTTTGACGGAGTTTATACCCGTGTCCAATCGCGGGATAATGTCGCCAAATCGCTCTCCACCTTCGGGGTTGAGATGTTGGAACTGAACACCATTTTTAGCCGTGCGACATCACGGTCGCTTGTATTGGGGGATGAGATCAGCCACGGTACAGAAACCCTCTCCGCGGTCTCTATCGTTGCGAGTACGATTATGGAATTATCCCAAAAAGGGTGTCTTTTTTTAATGACCACCCATTTGCATCAGCTCTCCATGATCAGTGAACTGAGCCGCTTGCGAGAAGTAGTTCATCTGCATCTGAGTGTCCGTTATGACGAAGATCGTGATCGTTTGATTTATGATCGGATACTCAAATCGGGGCGCGGGAGCAGTGTGTACGGATTGGAGTTTGCCGAATCACTCCACATGAACCCCCGCTTTTTGCAAAATGCCGCGCGGCTTCGCGAAAAATTGGCAAAAGAGTACGATGTTCTCGAACTGGGTAATCAAAAAGAGTATATCAAACGCTACCGTGACGTGGTGGCAAGCGAATGTGTCATTTGCGGTGCTTTGGTTCGGAATCCTCAAAAAATGGCGGGTTCAAAAGATCATCACCATCTTATACCGTTATGTGAAACCCACACTCGTGCCATTTCACAAGGCAAAATCAAACTGCAAGGTTTTATAATGACACCGAACGGTTTGCGTCTGGAATATGAGACGCAGTTAAAAGAGGATTAACATTGAATATTATTGAGTTATTTAAACAGTTTTTGGAATCACCGAGTGTTACCCCCGAAGATGGTGGTATATTTGATTTTCTCGAGGATTATTTGGAGGGGTTCACCACGGTACGCATTGATCGTGAAGGGGTAAAAAATCTCTTTGCCTACCGTCGTTTCGGAGAGGGAAAACATCTCTGTTTCGCTGGACATGTTGATGTCGTCCCCGCAGGGGAGGGGTGGAATAGTGATCCGTTCGTTGCGACCGAAAAGGATGGATATATCTATGCCCGCGGTGCTCAGGATATGAAAAGCGGTGTGGCAGCATTTACTCAAGCGTTAAAAGAGGCAAAAGAGTATGCGGGAACCTTATCCATTTTGCTCACCTCCGATGAGGAGGGACCGGCGAAATTCGGTACGGTAGAAGTACTAGCCTACCTCAAAGAGCATAATCTCCTTCCCGATGCCGTGGTCGTTGCCGAACCGACGTGTGAAGTACAGTTTGGGGATGCGATCAAAGTAGGGCGCCGAGGCTCGATCAATGGGATCATCGAAATCATCGGGAAACAGGGACACGCCGCCTATCCTGAAAAAGCGATCAATCCTGTCCATCAGATTGCCCCAGTACTCTCCACTATCGCGGGGGCTTTTTTGGATGAGGGGGATGAGTATTTTGCTCCGAGCCAATTGGTTATTACTGATATACGTGCAGGGATCGAGACGACCAATGTTTCCCCCGGAAAGCTGAAAATGATGTTTAACGTCCGAAACTCCACCCGAACCGATCAAGAAAAAATTAGAGCATTTATCGATTCGCAGCTTTGCGGGTTGGACTATACACTCAGTTTAGATCAATCGGCGTATCCGTTTGCCACCGATGCGGATACCCTGATTGTTCGGACTTTATCGGATGCGATTAAAGAGGTATGTAAAATTACCCCTAAAAATTCGACGGCAGGGGGGACGTCGGATGCCCGCTTCGTTGCCGCATACGGGATCGATGTGATCGAATTCGGTGTTATCAACGATACGATACATGCCCCCAATGAGCGGACATCGATTGTCGAAGTCGAAAATCTTTATGCTGTTTTTACAAAGTTGATTCATAATTTTCGGTAAAATTACGTTTTTCAAAAAAGGGTTGAAATGAAAAAATTAGCGTTATTAGTACTCTTGATGGCTAATCTGTTTGCAAACGATATTGCGTGGAGCGATACATATGAGCAAGCGCAAGTCAAAGCGAAAAAAGAGTCCAAACCTATGTTGGTGATTATTACAACAGAACAATGCCGATGGTGTCGAAAATTTGAAGCAACAACACTTTCAGATGAGGATGTCATCTCTAAAATCAATACACGGTTCGTCTCTGTACACGTAACACGTGATAAAAGTATTTATCCTAAAGCATTGGGTGCAAAAATGGTCCCTATGAGCTATTTTTTAGATGAAAGTGGGAAAGTGATCTATTCTATGCCGGGATATTGGCCGGTTGATGATTATCAATCAATTTTGGATGATGCACTCCGTAAAGCAAAAAAATAAAGGAAATTAAAGATGATTAAAAACGTACAAACTCCCAATGCTCCTGCGGCTATCGGACCGTATTCTCAAGCGATGATTGCAGGTGGCATGGTATTTACTTCCGGTCAAATCGCACTCACTCCAGTGGGAGAGATGGTTGATGGGGATGTAAGCGCACAATGCACTCAAGTGATCTCAAATCTCAAAGCAGTTTTGGAAGAAGCCGGAAGTTCGTTTGATAAAGTGATCAAAACGACGATCTTTTTGGCGGATATGGATGATTTTGCGGCAGTCAATGCGATTTATGCAGATGCGTTCGGCAGTCACAAGCCCGCACGCTCTACCGTAGCCGTGAAAACGTTACCGAAAAATGCACTTGTTGAGATTGATGCTATCGCTTTAATCTAAGCTTAAATAAAGATCGGATACAATTCGCCACTTTTTGTAGACTTGTAAGTAAGGAACGCTAATGTACGCAATTATCAAAAACGGCGGAAAACAGTATAAAGTTCAAGAGGGTGATATCCTTTTGTTCGATAAAATGGGACTTGATCCTAAAACCACCGTCGAAATCAAAGAAGTTCTTGCCGTTAATAACGGTGAACTTAAAACCGGTACTCCATTCGTAGAGGGTGCTGTTGTTACTGCTGAGGTTATTAATGAAGGTCGTGACCGTAAAGTCGTGATCTACAAAAAACGTCGTCGTAAAGACAGTAAATTGAAGCGTGGTTTCAGAAGAGATCACACACGCGTTCGCATCGTTAAGATCGCTGCGTAATTATTTAAAAGTAGGAGGACAGCATGGCTCATAAGAAAGGTCAGGGTAGTACACAGAATAACCGCGACTCAGCGGGACGTAGACTCGGTGTCAAAAAATACGGTGGTGAATTCGTAAGAGCGGGTAATATCGTTATCCGTCAACGCGGAACAAAAGTTCACCCGGGTAAAAACATGGGAATGGGTAAAGACCATACTTTGTATGCTTTAGTTGACGGTGTCGTTGCGTTCGAACGTAAAGATAAAAAACGTAAACAAGTCTCTATCATCCCTGCCGCATAATTTTCATTACACATCGGGCTATCGCCCGATTTTGAATCCATTTCCTAAATTATCTTTTTAATCGTGTACTTGAGAATCGAAGTGCAGTGTTAAGCAAATAATAGTTGTCTCATTAGAGGCAAATGTTCAAAACAACATTTAAGGACATCCATGTTTAGTGATAGTGTAGAAATTACCGTCTCCTCTGGAAAAGGGGGAGCAGGGTGTGTTGCTTTTAGACGGGAGAAATATGTCCTTCAAGGTGGTCCAAACGGTGGTGATGGCGGTCGTGGTGGTGATGTTTATTTCAAAGTAGACAACAACACTCACACCCTTGCACACTTCCAAGGGAACAAAAACCTCAAAGCCGATAAAGGTCAACCGGGTGCAGGCTCCAACATGGCTGGTAAAGCAGGTAAACGTCTCGTGGTTGTTGTCCCTCCGGGAACACAAGTTGTGGATGTTGAAACAGGCGATATTTTATTGGATCTACTCGAAGACGGTAAAGAGGTTCTCTTTTTAGAGGGGGGACGCGGAGGTCTTGGAAACGTTCACTTTAAATCCTCTACCAATCAAAAACCGATGTACGCTCAACCGGGTGAACCTGCGATTACGCGTGTTCTTCGACTTGATCTTAAATTGATCGCGGATGTTGGTTTGGTCGGATTTCCGAATGTTGGTAAATCGACATTGATCTCTACTGTATCTAACGCTCGTCCTGAAGTAGCTAACTATGAGTTTACGACACTGACTCCGAAACTTGGACAGATTAATATCGGTGAGTTTGATTCGTATATCATGGCGGATATTCCGGGGATTATCGGTGGCGCATCTGAGGGGAAAGGGCTTGGGCTTAAATTCCTTCGTCATATCGAACGTACCAAAACGCTTTTGTTCATGATCGATTTGGCATCGTACCATGAGCTTGAATATCAATACGAAACCCTCAAACAAGAGCTTGAGAAATTTTCACCTCTTTTAGCGGAACGTAACTATGCTATTGCCCTTACCCGTGCCGATGCGATGAGCCCGGAAGAGGCAATCGAAAAAACGAATGCATTTTTGAAACTTGTTAATCTTGATCCTGTTAAAAAAAGCCGATTTGCTTTCAGCGACGAGTATCCGGTGTATGAGCAAGCTGATTTTGACAAAGCGTTTTATGAGCGCTCCAAACCGGCATTTATTGCACCGATCTCTTCGGCAATCAATCTCAATATCAAACCATTAACGTACGCACTCTATCAAATGGTTGTAACGGAGCGCGCATGAAGCGAATCGTTGTTAAAGTCGGAAGTGCGGTTTTAAGTGAGCAAAATCGTATCGCAAAAGATCGGATGCAAAATTTGGTCGATTTTATCGCCGAACTCAAAAAAAGCTATGAAGTGATCCTCGTCTCTTCGGGGGCGGTTGCGGCAGGGTATACGGAACTCAAACTCGATAAAAAGATTTTGGCAAACAAACAAGCCCTTGCTTCTATCGGTCAGCCGATTTTGATGAACAAATACCGTAAGATGTTTGAACACTATTCTATTCTTCCCTCCCAAGTATTGGTAACAGCGGCTAACTTTAATACCGCCGAAGAGTCCCAAAAAGCAAAAGATACGATTGAAACCCTCCTCAAACATAACGTTGTACCTATCATCAACGAAAATGATGCGACGGCGACGGAAGAGTTGATTTTAGGAGATAATGATCAGCTCTCTGCCTATGCGGCACACCATTTCGGCGCTGAGTTACTCGTTATCCTCTCCGATATTGATGCTTATTACGACAAAGATCCACGAAGTCATGAGGATGCAAAAGTGCGTTCACGCATTGAGTTGATTAGTGCTGATGAATTGATGATGGAGGTTAACCCGAATCATAACTTTGCGACGGGTGGGATCGTAACGAAACTCAAAGCGGCCGATTTCCTCCTCAAGCGGGGCGGAGCGATGTTTTTGGCGAGCGGATTTGATCTGAGTGATGCTAAAAGCTTTTTGCTCGCGGGAGAACATCGCGGAGGCAGTCTGTTTAAAGCTGATGAGGCTCTTTAATGACTCGCGTTATTTTTATGGGGACACCAGATTATGCGGCCTCTATTTTAGAAACTTTGATTACAACTGATAATATTGAAGTTGTAACAGTTTACACACAGCCCGATAAACCGGTAGGACGAAAAGCGATTATGAGTGCTCCTATCGTAAAAGTAGTGGCAGAAAAAGCAAATATTCCCGTTATCCAACCTCATAGACTTCGTGATGAAGCTGTAGTGAAAGAGGTCTTAGCAACACCGTGTGACATGATTATTGTCGCCGCATACGGACAAGTCCTCCCTAAGGCGATTTTGGATCATGCACCGTGTATAAATCTCCACGCTTCTATTCTTCCACAGTACCGTGGTGCGAGTCCGATTCAGCAAAGTTTGTTGAACAACGATACCCAAAGCGGCGTTAGTGCCATGTGGATGGATGTGGGGCTTGATACGGGAGCAATTATTAAGATTGAAACGATCGCAATTGCACAAGATGAGATGGTAGAGTCGTTGTATTCACGTCTTACTGAAACAGCGGTAAACTTGACCCTCGATGTTATCCACAACTGGGATCGACGTACTGCAACTGCTCAAAACGATGCCGAAGCAACGCACTGCAAAAAAATACTCAAATCGGACGGCTTGATTGATTTTTCCGATGCACGCGAAATCTATAACCGCTATCGTGCTTACACTCCATGGCCAGGATTATTTAGTGAATCAGGATTAAAGATCAAAGAGATGAAACTCGAAGAAGAGACGAGCCTCGGTGAAGCAGGAAAAATTATACATATGGATAAAGAGGGTATTGTTGTTCAATGCTCTTGTGGCTCCCTTCGTATCACAAGGGTTCAAGCTCCCTCCAAACAAGAGACTTCAGTCGTTGATTATCTCAACGGAAAACGGATAGGGTGTGGACATTCATTGGTTTGAGTCTCTCGATTCGACGCAAAGCTACCTTCTTGAAGCGTTAAAAACCTCAAAATTAAGTGCTCCCGTTTGTATCGGTACATCATCTCAAGCATTTGGGAAGGGTTCACGTGGTAATAGTTGGGTCGGAAATGAAGGAAATTTATTTATTTCGCTTGCATTAGCGCGGTCTATGCTTCCTGTGGATTTAAGACTTGAGTCATCTTCCATCTATTTGGCTTTTTTAATGAAAGAGTTGATTGCTTCGATGGGCTCAAAAGTATGGTTAAAATGGCCGAATGATTTTTATCTCGACGATAAAAAAATCGGTGGAGTAATCACTAATTTAACTGGGGATACGCTGGTGTGTGGGATCGGGATCAATTTGGTTTCTGCTCCAGAAAATTTCGGCAAAATGGATATACCGATCTCTTCATACGAATTAACGAAAGCGTATAGTAATTTGTTTGTAATATTACCAACGTGGAAGCAAATTTTTAGTAAATTCCAGATAGAATTTGAAAACAGTAGAGAGTTTTTTACCCACAACAATAATGAAAAAGTTGCATTAGAAAATGCCGTTTTGCTTGAAGACGGATCGTTGTTATGCGACGGCCAAAGGATATTTAGTTTACGATGAGTGAAGTTATTGTTATCGCCAACCAAAAGGGGGGAGTGGGTAAAACCACCACCGCCGTTAATTTAGCTGCTTCTTTGGCTGTTGCAGAAAAAAAAGTATTGTTAATTGATGCTGATCCTCAAGCCAATGCGACCACCTCATTAGGGTATCACCGTAACAACTATGAGTTTAATATTTATCATGTTTTGATCGGTGCCAAAAAATTACGAGAGATCATCCTCAAAACATCCTTGCCGAAACTTTTTTTAGCTCCATCAAACATCGGTCTTGTCGGAGTTGAAAAAGAGTATTATGATGCAGACAATGCGACAGGGCGTGAACTTATCTTAAAACGGGCTATTGCTCAGGTCAAAGATGAATATGACTATGTCATTATCGATTCTCCTCCGGCACTTGGGCCGATGACGATCAATGCACTTTCAGCTTCTAATTCGGTCATCATCCCGATCCAATGTGAATTTTTTGCATTGGAAGGTTTGGCACAACTTCTTAACACCGTTAAATTGGTTCGTAAAACGATCAATCCGAAACTGACCATTAAAGGCTTTTTGCCGACGATGTATAGTGCTCAAAATAACCTTTCGCGTCAAGTGTTTGCCGATTTGCGTCAACATTTCCAAGCGAAGTTGTTTAAATCGGGTGACAATGAAAATGATTACATTGTCATTCCCCGTAATGTTAAATTAGCGGAATCTCCGAGTTTCGGAAAACCGGCAATTCTCTACGATGTAAAATCGAGCGGTTCTATGGCGTACCAAGATTTGGCGCACGCGATTATCGCCTAAAGGAAAACAATGGCGAAAGCATCAGCATTGGGGAGAGGTCTTGGCGCTCTTTTAAGTGAAATTGAAGAGGCGTACGACAACGAGCTTCCAAAAAAAGGGGGAGTTGAAGAGATCGCAGTCAACAAAATTCGCCCTAACCCATATCAACCCCGTAAACATTTTGACTCTGAAAGCTTGTCGGAACTCTCTGAATCGATCAAAACACATGGCTTGCTTCAACCGATCGTCGTTAAAGAAGATTTAGATGGCTATATATTGATTGCAGGTGAACGCCGTCTCCGTGCAAGCAAATTGGCTAAAAATAAAACGATTAAAGCGATTGTTGTATCGGTCAGTGAAGAGCAAATGCGTGAACATGCTCTGATCGAAAACATTCAGCGCGATGAACTTAATGTGATTGATTTAGCACAGGCGTATCAAGAATTGATCGATATTCATGAATTAACCCATGAACAACTCTCTCAAACCGTTCACAAAAGCCGTGCACAGATAACCAATACCCTTCGTCTTTTGCAACTCAGTGAAAAAGGGCGTAAAGCTCTGGTTGAGGGAAAAATCAGTGCGGGTCATGCCAAAGTTATTTTAGCGCTTGAACCGAAAGAGCAAGCGATGATGATCGATTCAGTCATCGGTCAAAAACTAAGCGTTCGTGATGTTGAGAGTATGGTCAAAAAAATTAAACTACCAACCGCTTCAGCACACACTTCTTATGATATTGAAGAGCTCGATTTCGATGCTTTGAAAAAACATTTATCTACTCTTGGTTATAAATGTGGCACAAAAGGTTACAAGCTAACCCTTGAATTTGAAAACAATAGTCAAATTGAGTCATTTTTAGACCTACTTTCTTAATATTTCTTAGCGTTTAACTGTCCCTTCAATTTATAAGTTGTATAATCACGCAACTTTTAGGAGGTGGTATGTTAGATATAAGTCCGATGCTGCTTGGCAGCACACTGATTGTCTTCCTTGTCCTTATTGCCCTACTAAACAGTTTGCTTTACAAACCTCTTTTCAGCTATATGGAAAAACGGGATGCAGATATTAAAAAAGATTTAGAGCAAGTTGGCAACAACGACTCTGAAATCGCTGCGTTTCACGCCAAAGCTGAGAAGATTATGAGTGATGCTAAACTGGAAGCAGCGGCATTAAGAGAAAAAGTTATTGCTGAGGCCAAAGCGCTGGCAAATAGCAAAATAGAGACAAAACGTGCTGAATTAGCACTTGAGTATGCAACGTTCGAAGGCGAATTGTCGCATGAGAGAACACGGTTGATCGCTGCGCTTCAAAATGAAGCTCCAGCATTCCAATCTGCTGTATCAGCAAAACTAAGTAAGATATGAGAGGGTTGCAATGGGTAAAATAATCGTTACAGTATTACTGCTCAGTACCTATCTATTTGGTTCAGATGTTGGTGCAGAAGGCTCTACAGACATCGTTCAACGAACGGTTAACTTCCTGATTTTTGCCGGAATTTTGTTTTATATTTTGGCTGAACCGCTTAAAAACTATTTTAGCGGACGAAGTACGGGAATAGCCAATGAACTTGAAAAAGTTCAAGAGCGTCTTCGTGAATCAAAACGGCTTAAAGATGCGGCTGAACATAAGATCGAAGAAGCGGAACGCTTTGCGTCTGAGTTAGCGGAATCAAGTAAAAAAGAGAACAAAATTTTGTCTGACAAAATTTTGACACAATGTGAGCAAGAGCTTGAAATTATTGCAAAACAAAGTGTTTCATTAATGGAACTTGATAAACGTAAAATGGTTCGTGATGTGGTTTCTGATGTGATGAACGACGTTATGCAAAATAGCGGCGAAGCACTCGGCAAAGAAGCAATGACCGAAATCTTGAAAAAGAAGGTGGCATAAATGCGTGATGAACTCATTGCAAAACGTTACATCAAGCCTTTAATGGAGAGTTGTGATCAAGCATCATTAGATAACTTATCGCTACTACTCGCTAGTGTCGCTAAAGCGTATGAGAATGAAAAATTCAACCTTATTATGAATTCGAATGAGGTTAGCATTAGTGCTAAATGTCAATTGGTTTTAGATATGGTCGCTTCGGCTAAGAGTTCGATGGTTAATAATCTGATCAAGTTATTGGCAGAAAACGGTCGTCTATCATTGGTTCCAGTGATTGCAGATCAATTAGCACGTGAAATCGGTCGCGCAAAACGTACATTCAAAGGGCGTATCTACAGCAATAATGTTGTTGATCAAGCTTCGGTTGATACGATTGCACGTGATTTAGGGTCAAAAATGGGGGCAACAATCTCGTTGAGTTTTGTTGCATCTGATTTTGACGGTATCCGTGTTGAAGTCGATGATTTGAATGTTGAAATCAATTTTTCAAAAAGCCGCCTAAACGCTCAACTTGTTGAGCACATTTTAAAAGCAATTTAACCCTCGGGAAAGGAGAAATAGTGGTAGCAAAAGTACAAGCAGACGAAATCAGTTCAATCATTAAAGAGCGAATTGAGAATTTCGAACTTAATGTAGATATTAATGAAACCGGAAAAATCGTCTCATACGGAGACGGAATCGCTCAAGTTTATGGCTTGAACAACGTAATGGCCGGTGAGATGGTTGAATTTGAAGACGGTTCACGCGGTCTTGTTATGAACCTTGAGGAGAGCAGCGTTGGTGTTGTTATTCTCGGTAAAGGTAAAGATCTTCGTGAAGGTATGTCAGTAAAACGCCTTGGCAAATTACTTCGCGTTCCTGTCGGTGATGCACTTCTTGGTCGTGTTGTGAACGCTCTTGGTGAGCCGATCGACGGAAAAGGGCCAATCGAAACAACTGAAATCCGTTTCGTAGAAGAGAAAGCTCCTGGTATTATGGCTCGTAAATCGGTTCATGAACCGATGGCAACCGGTATTAAAGCGATTGATGCCCTCGTTCCAATCGGACGTGGTCAACGTGAGTTGATCATCGGAGACCGTCAAACCGGTAAAACTACTGTTGCTTTGGATACTATTATTAACCAAAAAGGTAACGGCGTAGTTTGTGTATACGTTGCGATTGGTCAAAAAGAATCAACGGTAGCACAAGTTATCCGTCGTCTCGAAGATCACGGTGCTCTTGAATACACTATCATCGTTAGTGCACCTGCATCTGAAGCGGCAGCACTCCAATTCCTTGCACCGTATACCGGTGTAACGATGGGTGAATATTTCCGTGATAACGCACGTCATGGTTTGATCGTTTATGATGATCTCTCTAAGCATGCGGTAGCTTACCGCGAAATGTCATTGATCCTTCGTCGTCCTCCGGGTCGTGAAGCGTATCCGGGTGACGTTTTCTATCTACACTCTCGTTTGTTAGAGCGTGCAGCGAAATTGAATGACGAATTGGGTGCAGGTTCATTGACTGCTCTTCCAATCATCGAAACTCAAGCGGGTGACGTTGCGGCGTATATCCCTACCAACGTTATTTCGATCACGGATGGTCAAATTTTCTTGGAAACTGATTTGTTCAACTCAGGTATCCGCCCTGCGATCAACGTAGGTCTCTCTGTATCACGTGTCGGTGGTGCTGCTCAAATTAAAGCAACGAAACAAGTTGCAGGAACATTGCGTCTTGATTTGGCACAATACCGTGAGCTTCAAGCGTTTGCTCAGTTTGCTTCTGATTTGGATGAAGTAAGTCGTAAACAACTTGAGCGTGGTCAACGTATGGTTGAAGTATTAAAACAGCCTCCATATTCTCCACTCGGTGCTGAAAAACAAGCATTGGTTATTTTCGCCGGTAACGAAGGGTATCTTGATGATATCTCTGCAGATTCTGTTGTGAAATTCGAAGCGGATCTTTATCCGTTCGTAGAAGCATCGTATCCGCAAATTCTTGAAAGCATCCGTAGCACATCTAAAATTGATGATGATACGATGGCGTTGATGAAAAAAGCACTCGAAGAGTTTAAATCTACTTTCGTTGCTGAATAAGGATCTTTATGGCTAACTTGAAAGAGATTCAAAGACAGATCAAAAGTGTTTCGAACACGCAAAAAACTACGCGTGCTATGAAGCTTGTCTCTACGGCAAAACTTCGCCGTGCAGAAGAGCTTGCGAAACGCTCACGTCTGTTTGCACAAAAAACGAATCAAGTGATAGCTGAAATCGCAGGACGTATCAAATGCAATAAAGTAGGTGGGATTGAAAATCGCTGCTTTATCGAGAATGATGCACCTGAATTGATCGATATTATTTTTGTTACAGCGGACAAAGGTCTCTGCGGCGGTTTCAATATGCAAACCATCAAAGCGGTTAAACGTCTAATGTCTGATTACAAAAATAAAAATGTCAAAATACGTCTTCGCGGTATCGGAAAAAAAGGGATTGAATTTTTCAGTTATAATCAAGTAGAGATGCTTGATGTAGTGAAAAATTTGAGTTCAGCACCCGATATGCAACGCTCATCCGAGTTTATGACACGTTCGATCAACGATTTCAAAGAGGGCAAGGTTGATGCAGTTTATATCGTTTATAACGGCTATAAAAATGTTATCACCCAAGAGTTGCATGTTAATCGTGTATTGCCGGTCAATGTAGATAGTTATGATTGTGAAGAGCAAAAAAACTCTGTCTTGGAGCTTGAAGCACAAGATGAAGAGAAAATGCTCGATTCATTGGTAACTAAATATGCTGAGTACAATATGTATTACGCTCTTATTGATTCTGTTGCGGCAGAACACAGTGCACGTATGCAAGCGATGGATGCGGCAACCAACAACGCTAAAGAGATGGTTAACTCGTTGAAAGTCAAGTTTAATAAAGCAAGACAAGAAGCGATTACCACTGAACTTATCGAGATTATCAGCGGCGTCGAGTCGATGAAATAATTATGGAGGAAAGAATGATTGGTAAAATTGCTCAAGTAATTGGTCCGGTTGTTGACGTTGATTTTGAAGGTTATTTACCTGCGATCAATGATGCAATCGAAGTAAATGTAAGTGTAGAAGGGAATACGACTCGTCTTGTTCTTGAAGTAGCATCACACCTTGGAAACGGTCGTGTACGTACGATTGCTATGGATATGTCTGAAGGTCTTGTTCGCGGAATGGCTGCTCATGCAACCGGCGCTCCGATCAAAGTACCTGTTGGAGAAAAAGTTCTCGGACGTATCTTTAACGTTATCGGTGAAACCATCGATGGCGGCGATCAAGTAACAGATTGTGAGACATGGTCTATTCACCGTGATCCTCCACCTCTTGTTGATCAAAGTACAAAAACGGAAATGTTCGAAACGGGTATCAAAGTTGTTGACCTTCTAGCTCCTTATTCAAAAGGTGGTAAAGTCGGTCTCTTCGGTGGTGCTGGTGTTGGTAAAACCGTTATTATTATGGAACTTATCCACAACGTTGCACACGGGCATGACGGTCTTTCTGTTTTCGCCGGTGTCGGTGAGCGTACTCGTGAAGGGAATGACCTTTATCACGAAATGAAAGATTCAAGCGTTTTGGACAAAGTAGCTCTGTGCTATGGTCAAATGTCTGAACCACCGGGAGCACGTAACCGTATCGCTCTTACAGGTCTTACTATGGCGGAATATTTCCGTGATGAGAAAGGGCTTGACGTATTGATGTTTATCGATAACATCTTCCGTTTTGCGCAATCAGGTTCTGAGATGTCAGCACTTCTTGGACGTATCCCATCAGCTGTTGGTTACCAACCGACATTGGCTCGTGAAATGGGTGCTCTTCAAGACCGTATTACATCAACCAAAAAAGGTTCAATCACGTCTGTTCAAGCGGTATACGTACCTGCGGATGACTTGACTGACCCGGCTCCTGCATCAGTATTTGCTCACTTGGATGCGACAACGGTTCTTAACCGTAAAATCGCTGAAAAAGGGATCTATCCTGCGGTTGATCCATTGGATTCAACATCACGCTTGCTTGACCCACAAATCATCGGTGAAGAGCATTACAGTGTTGCTCGCGGTGTTCAAAAAACACTTCAAAAATACAAAGATTTGCAAGATATTATCGCAATTCTTGGTATGGATGAGCTCTCAGAAGATGATAAATCTACGGTTGAGCGTGCACGTAAAATCGAGAAATTCCTTTCTCAACCATTCTTCGTTGCGGAAGTATTTACAGGTTCACCTGGAAAATATGTTTCACTTGAAGATACCATCAAAGGGTTCAAAGGGATTCTTGAGGGCGATTTCGACCACATGCCAGAAGGTGCCTTCTACATGGTTGGTGATATGAATGAGGCGATTGAGAAAGCTGAAAAAATGAAAAGCAAGTAATTGCTTCTCGCCTTAAAGGAAACACTATGGAAACACTCCAATTAGAAGTGCTAACGCCAAGCGGTTCGATCTTCAACGGTCCTGCTAAAAGCGTCACCCTTCCGGGGGAAGAGGGAGAATTCGGTGTTCTCCCTGAACATGTCTCTTTGACCACATTGCTCCAAGCCGGAGTCGTTGATGTTCATAAAGAAGACGGAAAAACCGAATCGATTGTTGTGAATTGGGGCGTTGTTCAAATTGCCCAAAACAAAGTAGTCGTATTGGTAGACGGTGCTGTCGCTATTCGCGGTGAAAGTGAAGGGGAGATTGCTAAAGCGCTTGACGAAGCAAAATCTCTAATCACCAGTGTTGGCGATTCGAATGCAATGATTGCTTCTGTATCTGCGCGTATCGATTCTGCGGCACACCACTTTTAGTCTCAAACTATGTTTCAGACATTTTCCGATTTCTATGATAAAAGTCATCCGGTAACACTTCTCGTGTTACTGGTTCTCTCTCTCTATTTTATTGCTATCAACTGGACTTTTTTTTACCGCCTTTTTTCTCTTAATCAATGGATCGGTACCGAAAATCAATCACTAGAATCCGTTTTATTAGGTTCACATAAAATTCCTGATTTTGCTTATTTAAGTCATTTTACCAAATCTTCAAATCGTCTTTCACCGTCACTGTTTGACATGGCATCGTATTCAGCGACTAAAGAGGCAACTAAGGGGTTGATGTTTCTCTCTATCGTCGCATCGACTACCCCCTTTATCGGACTCTTCGGTACGGTTATCTCTATTTTGGGTACGTTTGATAATATCGGACAAGCCAGTGGAACGATGAGCGTCATAGCTTCAGGGGTATCGGATGCTCTTGTCGCTACCGCATCAGGGATTTTTGTTGCTATTTTTGCCTATACCTATCATCAGATATTAAAGCGTAAAGCGTATGAGCTATCAGGATTGATCCGTATGCAAGGTGACGCACTTCTCTCAAAAGAGGTGTAGCAGAGTGTTTGATTGGGATGAAAAACCGGAACTAAACATTACCCCCCTTGTGGATGTAATGTTGGTTTTGTTGGCAATTTTAATGGTGATTTCTCCGAATATTGTTTATGAAGAGTTGATCCGTTTACCAAAAGGTTCAGCGCAAAAAGAGATAACGAAAAAAGAAGAAGTTAACATTAAAATTTCATCGGATAAAAAAATCACTATCAACAACAATCCATTTAAGTATGAAACCTTTGCGGATGACTTTATTAATAAAGCATCTACCTATAAATCTGATGCAACTGTGCAAATCAGTGCTGATGGTCGTTTAAATTACAGTGATGTTATGTATGTTTTATCTGTTGTTAAAAAAGCAGGTTTCCAAAATGTCTCTCTTGTTACCGCACAATAATCGATTTATTTATCAAGTTTTTGTATGAGGATTTGCTAAATGGATTTTAACCAAGAGCGCTATTTTTTTCTTAGCGGATTAATCTCTATCTCTTTTTTTATGAGTCTCCTTTTTATCACAGGCTACAGTGTGATAATTGCCCCAAAGACAGAGCAATTTGCCATGATTAAGAGTGATGTTATCAATGTCTCTATTGCAATTTCAGAATCAACTGCAACAGAACAGCCCGCAATTGAAACGGCTGTTGCCGATGAAATATCGGAACCTGTTCCAGAGGAAGAGAAGGTTGCTAAGGTAGAGCCGGTACCTGATATATCAGATCTTTTTTCACAAGTTAAACCGGAAAAAGTGGATAAAAAAAAGAAAGATGATACCGCTCGCAGAGAAGAGCTAAATGCCCTAGAGAAAGATCTTTTGAATCAAAAAGAAAATTCACGTTTTGTGGAAAAAGTAAACAAAGTAGAACTCGCTAAACCATCGGTAAAAATGGTTTCGCAGGGGGGATCGAGTGGGCCGATCGTTAACGAATACCATGCTAAGATTCAAGGTCTTGTTTATACCTATTTTCGCCCTCCATCAGGATCTGCAGGTGAAGTGGCACGGGTTCGTATGAATATCAGTGCATCGGGTAAATTGATCTCCTATAAAGTGATTCGTTACTCAGGAAACGGAGTCTTTAACGGTGAAGTTGATTGGTTAAAAGATCGTTTAAGTACCATTCGATTCCCAGAACATCCAGAGGGGAAAGAGGCAGTTCTGGAATTTATATTAACGGCTAAGGAGTAGTTATTTGAAATTTTTTGTTTTTATTTTAATGTTTATACAGCTTTCGTGGGGTGCTGATGCTACATTAGAGGTAGTAAAAGCTACTGAGGGCTTATCCCCTTTAGCTATTGAGGACTCATCCACGCAGCCCTCAGAGTTAACGCAACGATTTGCCAAAATGTTAGTGGCTGATATGAATGTTGTATCTCTGTTTAATGTCGATGAGAGTTATGCGCAAAACTCATTTGATTCTACAACTGCTGCCTCTATCCATAAAAATGCTCAGTATATTCTTCGGTACCGTTTGAGTAATGATGGAGCAGGCGGGGTAAATGCGGATGTAAAGTTGCTTCAAAACGGAAGAGAACTGTTTTTTAAAAATTATATTTTAAAACAAAGTGAAATGGCGGTCTTTTTGTCTCACACGATTGCGTATGACATTAATGCTAAGCTAGGGGGATCTCCGATTGATTGGATTAAGCGAAAAGTTCTCTTTGTCCGATTGACAAGTCCGAAACACTCTGAAATAATTGCGGCTGATTATACTCTCTCGTATCAGAGAGTGATTGTTACGGGGGGAATGTATGGGTTTGCAAAATGGGCTAACCGTGAACAAAGTGATCTTTACTATACTTCTCTCGCCGATTTTAAACCTACGATTTATAAAATGAATCTACAAAGCGGTAAAAAAGAGAAAATCATTAGTTCCGATGGAATGGCGGTATGTTCAGATGTAAGTGAAGACTCCCACCGTCTACTGCTCACTATGGCACCGAATGGCCAGCCGGATATCTTTCTTTACGATTTACCATCAGGTAGTAAAACACAGATTACAAATTATTCCGGTATTGATGTAAACGGGCAATTTATGGGGGATGGATCCATCGCTTTTGTTTCGAATCGTTTGGGATATCCGAATGTTTTTTCGACTCGTGCGGGGAGCAATGCTGTCTCACAACTGGTATATCAAGGGAAAAGTAACTCTTCGTTGAGTGCATATAAAAACTTTTTGGTTTACAAAGCACGCGAAAATAGTGCAACCTTTGCGGGAAACTCATTTAATCTTCACTTGTTATCTCTGAATTCAGGTAATATAAGACGTCTTACGGCAAGCGGTGAGAACGATTTCCCGAGATTTTCACCGGATGGGGAAGCGATTTTGTATATAAAACAGGACGGATCACGCAGTTCTGTCGGTATTATCCGGTTCGGTCTGAGTAAAAGTTTTATTTTTCCGCTTAAAATAGGGAAAATTCAATCGATTGACTGGTAGTGTTAATGATTTTTTCGATATAATTCCATCATATTATATAATCCTGAGGAGATGTCATGATGAAAAAAGTTGCTTTTTTAAGCGCAACAGTGGCAATGTTAATTTTAAGCGGATGTAGCTCTAAAGAGCCTGCAATCGATGCCACGGCAAATGGAACGTCTACTGGGACTAATGCAAGCGGTACAAACGCTAATGCAAATACAAATGCGGTAATCGCACCTGTTACTAATGCAAATGCGAATGATACGACAACTGGTGGAGCTACCTCTAATGGTGTAAACGGATCGGATGGTCAATTGATTAGTATCGTATTTGATTATGACAAATTTGATATTCGTGCCGATATGCAAGATGCAATGACTAAAAATGCATTGTTGGTAAAAGGTAAATCAATCAAACTCGAAGGTAACTGTGACGAATTCGGAAGCGATGAGTACAACTTTGCTCTCGGTCTTAAACGTGCTAATGCTGTAAAATCAGCTTTGGTTAACGGTGGAATCAGTGCAGATGCTATCTCTATGTCAAGTTTGGGTGAAAGCAATCCTATTTGTTTGGAAAAAACACAAGAATGCTGGGCTAAAAACCGTCGCGTAGATTTCAAACTTCCGTAAATGCGTTCATTAGTACTTCTACCTTTCTTATTTTCCATTTCACTTTTCGCGTCGGAGCCTTCGGTTTTCGGTGCGGGTGATCTAAACTCCCACAACCCTTACGGCCTTACCCATGAAGAAAAATTGATTCTCGAAAATAAAAAAGAGATTCAAACTGTTATGCAAAAAAACAGTGCTCAAAATGCCAAAGTAGAAACGGTTTCTGAGCGTCTTGATGGGATGCAGGGGATTCTTGAGGGGTTAGGACAACGTTCAAATGAACAGGGGTTAGTTCTTCAAAAGCTCCAAGAAAAGGTACTTTCTGAGAGCAATACGACATCAAGTGTTGATGATATCTCAAAACAAGTGGCTGCAAATACTGAAAATATTGCTCAGTTTAAAACACTTCTAGAAGAGCTTTCTCATGTTGTGGATGAGCTCAATAACAATTATGTGAGTAAAGAGCAATTCGCGGCATTGATTAAACAGCTCAAAGTGAATCTCCCTGATAGTGCGGTATCTTCTGCAAAAATGTCGAATTCATCTTTGGAAAAAGAGGCTAATCGACTTTACGGAGAAAAGAAATACGCAGAAGCCCAAAAATATTTTGAACAAATGGTTCAAAAGAAGTACAAAGCTTCTGAAGCACTGTTTATGATCGGTGAGACACAGTTTGAGCGAAAAGGGTATAAAGAGGCGGTATCGAGTTATAAAGAGTCTGCTTCTCGTAATGAAAAAGCACTTTATATGCCTACCCTTTTACTTCATTCTGGGATTTCGATGGAAAGATCGGGTGAGAGTGCTACGGCAAAAGCTTTTTATCAAGCGACGATTTCTAAATACAGTGGAACCGGAGCAGCAAAAGAGGCACAAGAACGTCTATCTAAGTTGAAATAATAGTCGCTTCTCTAAGTTACCCTTTTCAGCATCACCATAGGTAAATGTGCTAAAATCGCACCATCTAAAATTAAGGCATTAAAATGGCAATTGAAAACAATCAAATCGTATCGATTGAATACGAAGTACGTGATGGCGGAAACGTTGTTGATAGCAACGTGGGTGGTCATCCTTTAACATTTATGTTCGGTAAAGGGCAAATTATTCCTGGTCTTGAAGTAGGGATTGCTAACATGAGCATGGGTGATAAAGGGGATGTCCTCGTAAAAGCGGCAGATGCGTACGGCGATTACAACGAAGAGGCTCAACAAGAACTTCCACGTGAACAATTTGCAGGGATTGATTTGAATGTCGGTATGACATTGTACGGTCAAGGTGAAGATGGCGGAACGGTTCAAGTTTTGGTTAAAGAGATCAAAGATGATTTGGTTATTATCGATTTCAACCATCCTCTCGCTGGAAAAGATTTGATGTTTACCGTTACGATCAGCAATGTTCGTGACGCATCACCTGAAGAAGCAATGAGCGGAATGCCGGCTGAGAACTGTGTTGAAGAGAGTGGATGTTGTGGAAGCGGCGGTAATCACGGCTGTGGATGTCACTAATTTTTTAACGGCATCTTCCTCATCGGTAGAAGCGTTTAAAACAGCAAATTTACTCAAAGGTCTAGGGGTAAATGCTATTATTTTAGGAGAGCGCGGAACGGGTAAACTTACCCTTGCGCGCTATATCCTCCCTCATGCACCTATCATTGATGCGAGTCATTTTGATGAACTTCTGGATGCAATCGAATCTCACAGTGAAGTTATTATTCATCGTCTTGATAATGTTGCTAATCTCAAACGTCTTATTGAAACAATCCAAAAAACACGCACCCGAGTTATCGCCACAGGTGGAGGACGCTATTCCCAAGATCAGTTGGATGAGATTTTTACGATTCGTCTTGCACTTCCACCACTCAGTGGTCGCCAAGAAGATGTTGCGGTACTGGTCGATGCTTTTATCAAAGAGGCGAGAGATACATTGGGTAAATCTGAGCCATTTGATCTGGAGGGATTTGTTCCCGATTTGAGTGAAAATGCTATCTCCCTGCGACGTCAGGTCTATCTGCATTATCTGTTTGACAGTATCAATGAGAATGATTTGATGGAGATTATGGAACACTATTTAGAGGG
>NZ_JAFLKV010000021.1 GCF_019163035.1 Sulfuricurvum sp. | reverse complement strand
ATCCGTCGTGATGATAGTAGATAGTACAGAGTGAAAAGAGCACTTCCTAGTGCCAAAAATGCCAAAAATATGATAAGAAAAAGGCTGTTTTCTTTGATAATCTCTTTGAAAGTGGGTGGGTTGTTAAAGGGGTAAATATGAAATTTTTGCATCAGTTCACGAGCAGCTTGGTTGGAGAGAGGAATACCAAACTCATGAAAGTCTTTTGATGCATCGGTATGGATTTGAAAGAGGGCAATAGTAAACGCTTTTATCGTTTCACTTGAGGGGCGCGAGGTGGAGGCAACAGCCCATTCGGGATATAGTGAGGTAGAGAGAAGATAGGGAAAACTTTTCTCTTTACGCGGATTTATAACGCTAAAATCTTCTCTTTTAATCTCCCCTTTTTCAATCATCTCTTCGAGGTAGCCGCTGCGGACAAAAGCAATATCGGCTTCCCCGTTTATTAACGCTTTAATGGGTGTATCTGAGGGTTGACCGGTATAGAGCATTTTACACTCATTACGGATATCGATTCCTGCTTCGAAAAGGGTCTCTTGCTGCATCAGCATCGCTGCGAATCCCTCTTTGTGAGTTGTGGCGATTCGTTTGCCACGGACATCGGCAAGAGTCTGTATGTCATGGCGCGATGCGAGGGTGACGATTACCCCTCCATACATACTGAGATGCTCTCCTGAAACTTTGGATTGTCGGACAATCGAGGCGATATTGGAGATACCGTATTTATGTTCCAACTTAACAAATGCAGCAGGGTGAACAATAA
Source organism: Sulfuricurvum sp. (assembly GCF_019163035.1). Taxonomy (GTDB): domain Bacteria; phylum Campylobacterota; class Campylobacteria; order Campylobacterales; family Sulfurimonadaceae; genus Sulfuricurvum. Next base: position 20,341 of record NZ_JAFLKV010000021.1, on the reverse strand, counting down.
CAAAATCCAGTTTGTTTTGTGCGATAAGTGTATCGATATCGTCCAGTGAACCTGAAATGAGGTTAATATTTAACTGAGGGTTGGAAGCGTGTATTTGATCTACAAGTGGCTGCCAAACATGCTGATTTTCACTATTAAGACGAAATGAGAGGATACCGATATTGAGGGTTTGAGAGGGTGTATTATTTGCGTACAAGGTGGCAAATATGAGGAAAGAGAAAAGAAAAGTTCGAAATAATTTAGTCATCATAACAACTTTATAGACAATATTGTAATGAGTATATCATAAGTTATTGTAATTACTTATGTGATTTTTGGCTTTAAGCAAATCACTTATATCGCTGAAAGAGAGTGGACGGTGATAATAATACCCTTGAATAGAATCGATACCGTTTAAGCGTAAAAATTCTAGTTCTTCGAGAGTCTCAACCCCTTCAGCGATTGTTGTCATCCCTAGTCCTTTTGCGAGATCAATAATGGTTTTAACAATGGTTTGATTTTTAGGTTCCATTGTGATATTTCGTATAAAGGAGATATCGATTTTGAGTTTGTCGATTGGGAGATGTTTGAGATACGAAAGAGAAGAATATCCGGTACCGAAATCATCGATGGAGATTTTAAACCCTTTGCTTTTGATCACACCCAATAGTGCGATTATTTTTTCAGGGTATTCGAGAATAGAGCTTTCGGTAATTTCCAACTCAATCCATTCTGGGTCACAACCTGTTTTATAGAGTAACTCTTCGAGCTGAAACAAAAAGTTTTGGTGGATAAGTTGTTTGACTGAAATATTAATAGCGATTCTATTGCTAAATATCCCTTGACTCATCCATTCTACAGCGGTTTTAAATCCCTCTTCTAAGACAAAGTGTCCTAATTCGATGATTAAACCACGCTCTTCTGCTAGAGGGATAAAGAGTGATGGTGGAATCATTCCCTCCTCGCTTATCCATCTGACAAGAGCCTCTACTCCTATGATTTTTCCCGAATATGGATCGACTTGAGGTTGATAATAGAGGATGAGATCACGGTTACTTATAGCTTTTTTTAGATTGGAAGCAAGTTTCGTGTGTTCCAATACCTCTTGAGTTAAACCGTCATTATAAAAATTATAGGTATTTCTTCCCATCCTTTTAGCTTTGTACATTGCGGCATCAGCTTTTTGGAGAAGTTCTTCAGGATTAGATGAATCATCAGGATAGAATGAAATTCCTATGCTTGCAGTGATGAAGACCTCAATTTGATCGATATTAAAAGGATCATTTAGGGTTTGAATCAGGTGGTTTAGGTATATTTGAATAGAATTATGGTCTATTTTTGATTCAATCAATATGACAAACTCATCTCCTCCCGTTCGGATGATAACAGTATCTTTTGGGAACAGTTCTTTTATTAATTTTGAAAAAAGAACCAGTATTTGATCACCGAAGCGATGACCAAAAGAGTCATTGATCTCTTTAAACCCATCTAAATCCAAAAATATTAGTGCAAATGGGACAACGGGTGTTATGGAACTTTTCGCTTCGAGTATTTCGATAAGACTGAGTCGGTTTGGGAGATTGGTGAGGGGATCGTGGTGAGCTAATGTATCAAATCTTTCTTTAGCTTCTATGATTTTCTTTTTATGCTCTGAAAATGCGACATCTTGTAGGTAAAAAAAACGATAACTGATAAGAAAGAGAAAAAGTGTTGTAAGGGTGATAAAAAACCAACCTTTATAGGTTTGTAAAAGTGTAAGTTGGTAGCTGTTGGCGGCAAATGACGCAACGGCAGTGTCGGAAAAGTAGATCCATAATAAGCCGAAAATAAGATAGATTGCAGATATCCATAGGGCATTTTTAAGGCTTTGGTTAGAGTTAGTCACTCAGAATCACTTTTTGGTTGGAGATGCTAACAAACATTATATCACATCATAAGAAAATAGTATTCTATCCCTAATGGAACACTCTATGCATTTAAAAAAAAACTTAAATTATAAGGATTTTAGTATGGAACATCACGTTGTTATTGAAAAGCTATGCAGTTGTGCAAAAAAAGAGGAGATGTCTCAAATCACCACATATGACTCCAAAGAGGGCGCTCTCGAAGCGGCAGAGACTCAATTAGCGTATATGCAAGGGCATTTTTGCGGTAAACATGAGTTTCAACTCGTAGAAGTGAACGATAATTATGTTATCGGTATGGTCAGCGGCTGCGGCTGTAAGGGTGAGTGATGGAATATCATGTCGTGGTTGAAAAACTGTGTAAATGTGCAATCCGTAAAGGGATGCCGCAAATCAAAACGTTTGATGATAAAGAAAATGCCTATCGTATCGCACGTGCTTGGACACAGGAGTTGAATGAGAGCTTTTGTGGTCAACATTCATTCGGTGTTGTTGCTGTGGATGATAACTATGTCATTACGGTAGGTGAGGGGACATATTAAAGTTTCATGCAAGTCAAGATGCAGTAAAATAAAACAATCTTATTATTTGGTATTGGTCAGTATGAAAAAATATTATTACGGTGCATTTGTATTGTATCTCATTGCATTGGTTTCGTACATTACCTACCAGTATACGGCACAGCGCTCTGAAATGATCGCTTTAATCGATAAGCGGTTGATCCAATGTGCGAATGTTAGTGATCAACTTCTTCCTGAATCACTGCATACTCCCCAAACAAAAGCGGGATCGATAACGCCGGAACAAGATCGTGAACTTCGGCTAAAATTGTCACGTTTTTCACAGAGTGTAAACGTCAAATATGTCTACTCTTTTGTCATTCAAGATGGGAAAGTTTACTTTACTTCTAGCAGTGCAACTCCAGAAGAGCTTAAAAGTGGTGAAGATATCAGCTATTTTTATGATGAATATACAGATGCTTCACCACTCTTGCTAAAAGCATTTCAAACCCGTACAATGCAGTTTGATGAATCGGTCGACCAATGGGGACATTTTAGGTCGCTCTTTCTCCCTCATATATCCCCAAGCGGACGTCTTTACATCACTGCTGCGGATATAGAGATCAGTAACATTGATGCACAGCTTCATGCTCTTTTTATGAAATCAGTGGGTGAAGCACTCTTTTATATACTTATTTTAATCCCGTTTTTCTTTGCCTATCGGATACAAAATAAGGGTATTCAAGAAGAACTCTCACGTCAGGTTTCTGAACGTACGGCTGATTTGGAGGAACGCTCCCATGCTGTTAGCCGACTTCTTGATAATGCTAGTCAGGGATTTTTAACCTTTTCAACTTCCCTTGAAGTTGACGATGAATATTCACAAACATGTTTAGAGATTTTCGCTGAGAGGATTGAGGGTAAAAATATTGCTGAGCTACTTTACTCTGAAGATATTCACAAACGAGAGTTTTTGGATCAAACCATCCGAGGAATTTTTGAGGAAGAGGATGAGGCAACAACGGAAGCGATCCTTTCTCTCTTGCAACAAGAGTTTGTCATTAATCAAAAAGCGGTTCATATTGTTTATAAACGGATAGAACCGCATCGTTTTATGCTGATACTGACCGATGTAACCGATAAAAAAAATTTAGAAAAAAATATAGAGCGAGAACGTAATACTCTTAAAATGGTGGTTTCCGCGATCAGTAACAGTGATGAGTTTTTTGAATTATTAGAAGAGTATCAAACCTTTTTAGCTGGTCGCGAATCCTTTGTTGAGTTCGATCAAACTTCTACCCACAATCTCAGTGAACTGTATAGGACTATTCATACCTACAAAGGGTTATTCGCTCAAAAAGATTTTATTACTACACCGCAGGGACTTCACAAAGTAGAATCTAAGCTCTCATCATGGCGTTTAGAGGGAAATATATCGAATGAAATCATCCAATCTATGATCAATAAAATTGATTTTGAGTTATGGCTCAGTAGAGACACGAATATTTTACGAGCAGTATTAGGTGATGATTTTATGGAGAAAAAAACGACGATTACCATTGATGATGCGACCTTTGAAATGATCCATAGTAAAATTACCGATTTGATTGAAATTCAGCCTGAGGAATGCCAAGATTTGGTAGAACTTTTAGAAGTTGTTCGTACTCTGAAATACAAACCGATCGCTGATTTCTTCGGTTCATTGCCAAAATATGTTGCACAACTCGGTGAGCGGTTGGAGAAATCACTCTATCCGATGGTGATACATCATGATACCTCTTTCGGTGTGGGAGAAGAGTTCAGAGGGTTTGCTAAATCGCTGATCCATGTTATCCGTAACAGCGTCGATCACGGGATAGAAACGCCGGAGGAGAGAGTAGAACACAACAAAGATGAGTTTGGGACAGTTCGTTTATCGATTAGTGATACTGAAGAGAATATTATGATTGAAATCGCGGATGACGGTCGCGGTATTGATACTGAAAAACTCAAGCAAAAAGCCCTTGATGAAGGGTTTAAAACGGCTTCAGAACTTGAAAACGATGATAGCGTTATGGAACTATTATTTGAAGATTATTTTTCAACTAAAGAGGAAGTAACTGAGCTATCAGGAAGAGGCATCGGCTTGGCATCGGTACGCGCTGAGATTCTCAAAATGGGCGGAAGTTATCAAGTCATTTCGGAATGGGGTATCGGTACCCGATTTATTTTTTCACTACCGAAAGAATCACTTAAAAAGGGGTAATAATGGAAAAAGGAGAGCTTTTAAAAGAAGTGTTAAAGGCGATCATTTATCGTGCTGAACTTTTTTTGATCGATGAGATGCATATCGAGGCGAAATTTGATGCAAATTATCGCTTTGTCGATAAAATTGATTTGAAAAAATATACTACCATGATCGGTATCGGTGGAGCTATAAATCTTTTATTTTATGTCACTTATAATGATTCGTTACTGGATAATTTGACGAGGGCATTTGCTTATGGGGATATCCCTGAAGCTGAATTTATAGAGTTGCGTGATAGTGCTGCAGGAGAGATCGCTAATACTATCATAGGACATTCTCTCAGTGATTTTCCTAATCGTGGCAAAGGTGTAACGATCACTCCACCTGTAACGATAGAGGATGCTAAGTCTATAGTAAAAACAAACGGAACTGGCATGATAACAGCACGATTAGTAACTCCTTATGGAAATATGGAATTTAATGTGATCGGCTTACTCAAAGGAGAAATCAATGCTTAAAGTTTTGGTCGTGGATGATTCACTCATTATGAGACGTAATGTTACTAAAATGGTTGAAGCCTTAGGGCATAAAGTGATCGGTGAAGCCAAAGATGGACATGAATCAATAACCCTCTATATGCGTTTAAAGCCTGACTTGGTCACGATGGATATTACAATGCCAGAGATGGATGGGATAACCGCTGTTCAAGAACTCAAAAAAATCGACAAACATGTGAAGATTATTATGGTTACGTCTCACGGTCAAGAGGAGATGGTTATTAACGCCATCCGTTCTGGTGCAGGGGGATATTTGCTCAAACCGATCAATCTCATGAAACTGCGAGAAACAATACGGAAAATTTTTCCTAATATTGTCGATGAAACCACATTAACTCAAAAAGAGGCTGCACTTTTAGAGAATGAGGATATTTGCTTGCCCGAAATAGAGAATATTTCTTAAAGCAAATGGGGGTTTACTTCAATTTAACGTAATTTATAGCTATTTTCTTTTATAATTCCCTAATTTTTTTTAGTTATATTCACAAATTTTTAATGCAATAAAGGAGACGACATGCAAATCAGCGGTGCACAGATGGTTATCGAAGCACTCATCGCCGAGGAAGTCGAAGTCGTATTCGGTTACCCAGGCGGGGCGATCATGAACGTCTATGATGAGATTTACAAACAGCGCTCATTTCAACATATTTTGACCCGTCACGAACAAGCGGCCGTTCATGCAGCCGAGGGGTACGCAAAGGCTTCTGGAAAAGTAGGCGTTGCTATGATCACCTCAGGACCGGGATTTACCAACGGTGTTACGGGTTTAGCGGATGCTTATATGGATTCTATCCCACTCGTCCTCATTAGCGGTCAAGTTCCGATGTCCCTTATCGGTACCGATGCGTTCCAAGAGATTGATGCGGTAGGGATTAGCCGACCGTGTACGAAACACAACTATTTGGTTACCGATGCGGCAGATTTACCACGTATCCTCAAAGAGGCGTTTTACATCGCACGTACCGGTCGTCCAGGTCCCGTACACGTTGATATCCCGAAAGACGTAACAGCACAAATCGCTAAATTCGACTATTCCAAAGAGGTCGATATTGAGACCTACAAACCGACGACCAAAGGGAATACCCGTCAGATCAAAAAAGCGATTGATGCGATTGCGGCAGCGAAACGTCCCCTTTTGTATTTGGGTGGAGGCATTATCAACGCGAATGCGGCGGAATTGGTACGTGAGTTTGCTCGTATGACTCAAATCCCTGCAGTTGAGACCTTTATGGCTCGCGGAACCCTCCGATATGACGATCCATTACTCATCTCGATGCTCGGAATGCACGGCTCGTATGCGGCAAATATGGCGATGAGCGAGACCGATTTGGTTATCGGTCTTGGGGCACGCTTTGATGATCGTGTTACCGGAAAACTCTCTGAGTTTGCGAAAAATGCACAGATTATCCACATTGATATTGACCCTGCCAGTATCTCAAAATTGGTTAATGCCCATTTCCCGATTGTCGGGGACGTCAAAAACGTTTTGGAGCAAATGATCCCCTTAGCGAAAGAGCAGATTGATCCTGCTCGCTATGAGTCATGGCACAACACGATTGCCCATTTCAACAAACTCCACCCGCTTTCTTACAAAGAAGAGGGGGATCGTCTTAAGCCTCAATGGGTCATTGAGCGTATCGGACAACTCTTAGGGGATGGTGCCAATATCTCTACCGACGTTGGACAGCACCAAATGTGGAGTGCGCAGTTTTACCCTTTCACCCGTCCACGTCAATGGGTGAGTTCAGGCGGACTTGGGACGATGGGATTCGGTTTTCCCGCAGCTTTAGGGGTTAAACGTGCCGATATGGAGCGTGTCAGTATCAACATCACGGGTGATGGTTCGATTTTGATGAATATTCAAGAGTTGATGACTGCGGTTGAGAGCAATCTCCCCGTTATCAACGTCGTTTTGAATAACAACTTTTTGGGGATGGTTCGTCAGTGGCAGACACTCTTTTACGATAAACGCCACTCATCCACCGATCTCTCAATGCAACCTGACTTTGTTAAACTCGCTGAAGCATTTGGTGGAGTAGGGTACCGTGTCAGTACCAAAGAGGAGTTCGATGCCGCACTCAAAGATGCGGTAGAGAAAAACGTGGTTGCGATCATCGATGTCGCGGTCAACCGTTTTGAAAACGTACTTCCGATGGTTCCGGCAGGTGGATCGTTGTTTAATATGATGTTAGAGTACAAGGAGAAATAATGATGGAACAAACAGAACGCCGCGTTATTTCCGTTATTGTTATGAACGAAGCGAGTGTACTCTCACGCATCGCAGGATTGTTTTCAGGACGAGGATACAATATAGAGTCGTTAACCGTGGCTCCTATCCCTGAATCAAAGTATTCTCGCATTACTATCGTTACCGCAGGCTCTATTCGGGTCGTTGAGCAGATTACGAAACAGTTGCACAAGCTGATTCCGGTTCTCAGAGTGTATGAACACGCCGATTTGGTTGAAACCGAGATGGCATTGGTCAAAATCCCGATGAACGAATCGTTGGGGGATATCGAAGCTCTGACTCATGCTTATAACGGGCGGATCGTAAATGTCGGAAGCGACACGATGATCGTTATGGTATCCGATGAGCCGATGAGGGTGAACCATTTTCTTGAAGCAATCAAACGGTTTCATCCCAAAGAGATCGTTCGCAGCGGCTCTGTCGCGTTAGAGAGATAAATACGGATGACACTAAATACTATTGCTGAGTTGTTAGGATGTCAAGAGGTTAAAAGTTCTACCAAAATTACAGGTATGAATACCCTTCGTGAGGCATCGGAGGGTGAGATCTCCTTTCTCTCCGATTCCAAATACGAAAAAGAGCTCTCCACTACGAGGGCTTCTGCCGTCATTCTCCCCGCATCCAAAGCTCATTTACTTCCAGAGGGAGTGGTTGTTCTGGAATCAGATGAGCCGTATATGTCGGTCGCACTCCTCTCTAAACATTTTGCCAAACTGATACAAAGCAGTGATATCGCTCCTGTAATCGGCAATGGAACGACACTCTATCCGAGTGCTCATATCGAAAACGGCGCTAAAATTGGTTCAAACTGTACGATTATGAGCGGTGTCTATGTAGGCTCTGAAGCGGTTATTGGTGATGATGTTATCCTCTATCCTAATGTGTGTGTTTATCGAGACTGTATCATCGGTAATCGCGTCATGATCCATGCTGGAAGTGTTATCGGGAGTGACGGTTTCGGATATGCTCACACTAAAATGGGAGAACATATCAAGCTTTACCAAAATGGTAATGTTATACTTGAAGATGATGTTGAGATCGGTGCCAATACAACAGTGGACTGTGCGGTATTTGGATCAACTATTATCAAACAGGGGAGCAAAATCGATAATCTTGTTCAAATCGGGCACAACTGTGTGGTCGGTGAACACTCAATTATGGTCTCTCAATCGGGGCTCGCAGGTTCAACAACACTGGGCCGTAACGTGGTGATGGGGGGACAAAGTGCAACGGCAGGTCATCTCACGATAGCGCCGTTTACAACCCTTGCTGCACGTTCAGGTGTAACGAAAAGTATCACAAAAAAAGGGGTCTACAGCGGATTTCCGTTGATGGAACATAAATTATGGCTGAAAATGCAGGCAAAATTGGCTAAAATATTACAATCTTAAGCAAAAGGGGTAGCGGGATGCGAATGATATTAGTAAGTTTAATGGTTGCAACGTCATTGTTGCGTGCTGAGAATGAACTCACCACCGAAGTTCGAATGCCCGATATCGTCCTCGATGCAATTAAACATTGCGAGTGTCTCCAAGAGGGGGGCATGTGCAATCCAAATGTTATCCGTATCAATGCTTTGGAAGAAGCACAACGTGCCGCAGATGCCGGATTTGCTGTAACCGGACATATTATCAAATGCAGTTCAAGTGAGCAATGCAGTGCACAAGCTCAAGCACTAATCGCTGGTGGGATTGTCAATCTTGATCTTGGACCTTACCAAATTAACTATAAATATCACCCTGATCCAATGCTTCATGAATATTTTGAAGAGAATACTGCTCGTGAAAAAGCGAACACTATTTTGACACGACTAGTAAAAAGTTTTGGTTACTCGTGGGAAACATTAGGGCGCTATCATCATTTTAGTGCGACGGATCGTACACGAAATGAACGCTATTATCGAAAAATGTATGCTTTTATCTACGGTAATACTAGCAATAACCAAGGTTCAAATTAATTCTTCTTTTTTTAAGGTTGATTTAGCCAAAATCGGCTAAACTCTTCTCATACTGTTATTAGGAGAGTTTATGAGTTCAGCCGTAACTATGATTAAAGAGATTCCATTAGATGGTACCAAAAAAGGTATTATTTCTATTAGTAAAGTCGATGAGCCATATGGAACTGGAAGCGACAGTGTCGCGAGTATCGGTATTTCATTAATAGGTGATGCTAAAAGTCCTGAGTGGAAAGTTCATCTTCCGATGGGGAATATTGATGCGGTTATTGAAGCGCTAAAAAGTATTAAATAGTTGATATTTTCCCCGTGATAGGGGGAAATATATAGTAGTTATTTTTTAGAAGCAACAAACGTTGCAATACGTTTGATTCCCTCACGAATACTTTCGATATCGGTAGCAAAGCTAAATCGAAAATATCCTTCTGAACCGAAGCCAACCCCTGGTACAACAGCAATTCCTTGTTCTTCGAGCAACTCTTTACAAAATTGCATTGAATCATTGCTCACCTCTTTGATGTTCACAAATAGATAAAATGCACCATCGGGTGAGAGGACAGAGAGACCATCGATTTCATTGAATAATTTTACTGCTTCGTCACGACGTGCTTTGAACGCAATACGCATTGCTTCGATATCGCTATCTGCTGCACCGTTGAGACCGACAATTGCTGCTTTTTGAGTAATACTATTAATGTTTGACGTACTTTGACTTTGAAGTTTTTTAGTTGCTTGGATGATTTCTGTATTGTGCGCTGCCATATACCCAAAACGCCATCCTGTCATTGCAACTGATTTACTAAGACCGTTGATGGTGATAGTACGCTTAAACATATCATCACTCACCGCAGCAGCCGACGTAAATTCGCCATCGTAGATTAGTTTTTCATACATCTCATCACTCGCGACGATGACGTTTGTCCCTTCTAATACTTTACCCAATGCAGTGAGTTCTTCGCGTGAGTAAACAGCACCCGTCGGGTTGGATGGAGAGGTTAAAATGAGCATTTTGGTTTTAGGTGTTAATGCCGCTTTGAGTTGCTCAGGGGTGATTTTAAACCCGCTCGCATCGTTCGTATCGATCTCGACAACGGTTCCCCCGCAATACATGACGAGTTCTGGATACGTTACCCAATACGGAGCAGGGATAATAACTTCATTGCCCGCTTGGATTGTACAAGCAAAAAGGTTGTACAGCGAGTGCTTTGCACCGTTATTAGCAATGATTTGGTTTGGTTTGTATTCCAGTCCATTATCACGTTTGAGTTTAAGTGCGATAGCCGCTTTTAACTCAGGAATCCCCTCAACAGCGGTGTATTTGGTAAACCCATCATTGATCGCTTTGATGGCGGCATCTTTGATGACTTGAGGAGTATCAAAATCGGGCTCACCGGCGGAGAAGCTAAGGATATTTTTCCCTTGTGCTTTGAGTTCTTGCGCTAACGTAGAGATAGCAATGGTAATCGATTCGGAGAGTATATTGACGCGATCGGTTAACATGGATCAGCCCTTGTAAAAATTTTGCGAATTATACCATGTTAGGGGTTAAAAATTACATTAGCTGTTGATGTAAAAAGAGAGGTTTTCCGGTATGAAATCCTTGCGCGTAGGTAATACCCAAATCGGTAACTTTTTGTAATATCTCTTCTGATGCAACAAACTCGGCTACGGTATCAATTTCAATTCGGTGTGCAAAATCAATAATGGCCTCAACGACGATTCGATTACGAGGATTTTCGTTAATCGCTTTGATCAAGCTTCCGTCAATTTTTAATATATCAACATTGAGTTTGAGAATATTTTCGAAGTTAGAATAGCCGGTTCCGAAATCATCGATAGCAAATCTGACCCCTAACTCCTTCATTCTGCTGATGAACGAGGCAACTTCATCAAAATTCTCAATACCTTCTGATTCTAAAATTTCAAAAATGACTCGATTGGCAGTGCCGGTTTGTCGGAGTATATTTTCAATGGTTGTAACTGTTCTAAGATCAAGCATATCACTACTCGAGAGATTGATGGAGAATTGTTCATGACGTGCTGCAAATAGATGACACGCCTGGTAAACAACTTCTTGAGTGATATGGTGATAGAGTTTTGTTTTTTGTGCAATCGGCAGAAAATCATACGGTGGAATAAGAGAACCGTCTTCATTTTGGATACGGACCAAGGTTTCAAATTTTTCTATTTTTCCGCTACTACATGAGACGATTGGCTGATATTGACAAACAATTCTGTGTTCAATCAATGCTTGTCGGATTTGAGCAGACATGGCAATGTTGGCTTGATATTGCTGCTCAATCCCCTCGGATTGATCGTAGACCGAGTAGGGGAGTTTAGCACTCCGTGCTTTATTGAGTGCAACGTCGGCATGAATGAGAGGTTTATCACTGTCTATTGCAATACCAACCGTCGCACGAACATGAACGGTTTCATCCGAAATCATAAAGAGCTTTTCACTTAGCAGTGAGAGGAGCAGTTCTATTTCATGTTGAAATTCAACATGAGAGCTCTCTCCTTTGAGTCGAAATGCAAATTCATCCCCCCCGATACGGTAAGGTTTAAGTTTCATTTCACTGAGCCAGCGTGCGATTTGTGTTAGAAGCCAATCTCCGGCATCAATACCGAAAAAATCATTGATCTCTTTAAAATCATCGATATTTAATATTGCTACGGTATTGTTAGGTTTCTCAAGCAAATCTTCTTGAAGTTTTATCCGGTTGGGGAGGGAAGTAAGGGTATCGTAATATAAATGGTGTGTTGCTTTATGTGTTTGTTCTGTAATCTTTATTTGAAGATTATTATTTATAGTCTCAATTTCATGTGAGTACTGAATAACACTCTCTTGCATTGTCTCGAAAGAATGGATGATTTGGGCGAATTCACGTTGCGTGTAAGGGATATCGAACGATATTTTCTCTCCAGGCTTAAAATTTCGTACTTTATGGGCTATCAGTGTAATCGGAAGCAGTAGACGATTTATCCATAACATCATGAGCCATAGAATACTTAATACACTGATGGTTATCCAGCCGTATAAAGTATAAAATCGGTTCATCGTTTTGGTAAATTCTTCTCCCGAATAGGTAAGGGTGATCGAACCAATCGGTTTAAGAGTGGATGGATCCATCAAGTTTTCTGTGATCGATATACTGTCATTTGTTTCGGAACCATTATACTGACGATAATTTAGAATAATTTTCCCTTTAGCATCGGAAATTTTTAACGCAATGACTTCATTACGCTGTGTAATGGGTGAAAGTTTATCGCCTATATCATTCATTCCTAAGAAAAGAGAGAGCGATACAGTGGGGTTAATCGTATCGATCAACAAAGAGGCTTTCTCTTTTTGGGAATTCAATGTCAAATCCCGAACAATAGAAAAAGTGACGAATGTAATCGTGATAAAAATTATGAAAGTCGCAAAGAGAAGGGAAATAAAAAGCTTAGTTGAAAGCCGGGCATTTTTAAAATAATTCATTCGATAAGTCTCGCAATCTGATATAAGGTTCCATCAAAATGAAATTTACCCTCTTTCAACGTATTTTTATTGATATAAATAATGGCATTACGCTCAATAGCAACGGATCCTAATATTCCATAGTCCAGATCCGATACATCATAAGAAAAAGTTGGAATGGAGTTCTCTATTCCCCATGAAGCTATCTTTTTGAGCGATTTTGTATTGCATTTTTGAGTAATGTAAACAAAAGATATATCTCGACGTTCAGTCACTTCATTCACAGACAAAGCGATTGCAGTAAAAGGAATATTTGAAACTTTTCCATTATGAACTTTGTTGATTTCATCTGCGATAGTATTAGCATTAGACTTGTGATTTGAGTCATAGACCACCGCAAAAACAACTTTCGACAAATCGATTTTAGAGGATAATCGTGAATCAAGTGCCATGATTTTTGGAAGCATCCGAATATGAGTATTGATGATAAAAGATTCATGGGAAAACAACGAAAAATACCCAATTAAGAGAAGTAAAACTATTCGCATTAAAACTTCCACCCTGTTCTAATCCAAAAAGTTCTCCCCTCAACGGGATAATCATCCGCATACGTAGCAGGAGGTGAAATATAGCGGTAAATAGCGTTGTTGGCATTTTTAAGAGCACCTTGAACATAGAATCCGTTGATATCTTCCCATCCTAAAATGAGATCGTAGGATGCGAATGAGTCCATCGAATTTTTACGTACATCGTTTGGACGTCGTTCTTTCTCGCTGTTATAGCGTCCTACTATTGCTCCATTAATCTGTGGTGATAGAGCATACGAAACACCCACTTTTAGCAAGTGACTTGAAGCATAGGGTAGATAGTCTGTTTGTTCAGTCCCTTTGACCGTTTTTCCTCTAATATAACTGTAGGAGAGAAAAATAATGTCATTATCTGTGAGACTTCCTCGAAATTCACTCTCAAGTCCTCTAATCGTTCGTTCACCAATATTTTGATAAATCTTACTGGTAGTGTTAGGGGTGATTTGATCTTCATTTTGGAGATAAAATAGGTTAATTCCTAGGGTCGTATCCACTGTTGGTTTATAGAGGTATTGCGTTTCATAAGAGGTTACTTTTTCCGGTGTTAGATCTGGATTTCCGATGCGGGCAGGATTGTTGATGGTGTGCATTTCTTGAAAAGAGGGGAGTCGGTAACTATTACCTACCATTAATTTTAGAATGTGTTGACGGTAGGGTTGGTAGATTAATGATCCTCTCATGTAGGGGCTAAATCCAACATCGGAAGCTTTGGTTCCCCCTAGATTGAGTGAAAAGGCTAATTTATCATTGATATCCATAGTATCATTGATATAAATTTCATTGGTATGGCGGCAAGAAGCCCCCGCATCGATAAACGGCGCGGTAGTTGTATAATCAATGATTTGGGTACCGCCGTTGACACGTTCCGTTGTTTTAGAGGAGATATTAATTACATCTTCGTATTTTTGACTAATGCCGGCAACGATGGTATGATTTTTGATACCGGTATAGGTTGTCGAAATGGTGCCATACAGCAGTCGGGTATTAAAATCCAAAGTAGCCCAATATCCATTTGGAAAGTAAATGCCATTATAGGTACCGCTTGGGAGTGAACGTGCATCACTTTCCCAACCGTCTTCCATAATTCCTGCTTTGACATGGAGCGCTAAAGTGTCGGTCAGATTAAATGTATATCCGCTTTCGATGTACCATGATGGAATGGCTTGCTCTCCTTCCATATTGGGCAAAGCATTCAAATTACCAAATGCACTTCCTGCAGTAAAGTGATTAAAACGTCCTTTAAGATAAAAATCATCATAGGTATAAGAGAGACCAACCCCTATTTGGCTGCTGTTTAGCGGTGCATAACCAGGTGGATTCTGATATGCGTCAGTGACTTTTATCGGTGAGGTAGCATCATTACTTTGATAGAATAGGTCACCGGAAAGTCTCCAATCTGCTGTACGACGGGTGTACCAAAACCCCGCTTGTTTGTAGGAATCACTCCCAAAACTTCCGAAAACAGCGCCATTTTGTCCTTTGTCTTCATCCTTTGCATAGGTGATAACATTGATTGTGCCTGAATAGCCATTGACTCCCTCTATGAAGCTTCCTGATCCACGTACGACTTCGATTCTTTGAATAAGTTCGATAGGGTAATCCAAATAGCTGTTGTAACTATCAAACGTTCGATCATTGAGAACAACTCCATCAATCGCGAGCTTTGTTTGACCATAGGCTAATGGATTTGATCCACGAATGACAGGCGTACGGTTATTCGTAGTATCAGCCATCATATCAATGCCGGGGATAAGGGTAAGGGCATCTTTAAGGGTGTGGACACCAAAGGGAATAAGATCTTTTTGCTCCCAAACCGATAAAATAAAAGGTTGATAATCGATATTTTGATTCGTTTGCGTTGCCATTTGCTCTGTCGTGATCAGCTCATCATTTAACGAAGCAATAGTATTCAAATCGGTTGCTAAAAGAGACAATGGAACAATAGCGATTGAGATAATAAGGGGTGAAATTTTCAATATTAGTCCTCTAAAATCGTCCGATTTTTTCCTTCATTTTTTGCACGGTATAAAGCGTTATCGGCACGAGCGATAAAATCATCATAAGTATCTCCGGCACGATGCATAGTTGCTCCGACACTTACTGTCATTTTGATCGTTTTCCCTGCATACATTAAGTGGCTTTGTTCGATTTGTGAGCGAATTTTATCGGCTACAATAAATGCCTGTTCGTTATCACATCGGTTTAAGAGCACGGAAAATTCTTCTCCGCCATAACGATATACTTTGTCTCCGGCTCGAATAACGGATTTAATTGTTTGTGCAAAAAAGTAAAGTACTTTATCACCCGCAACGTGACCGTGTTTATCATTTATGATTTTAAAATTATCGGCATCGATCATCAGCAGTACCATTTGTAAGGACTTCTTTTTTCCGGATTTGATAACCGTGCTTAAATCATTAATTAACCCTTTACGATTGGTTACTTTTGTTAAAGGATCAATCGTGAGTTGTGTAGTCGTCTTTTCCAATTCATGGTTAAGATCATTAATTTTAGTCTGCGCTTTTTTAAGTTCAAGAGACATATTGTGACCGAGTTCGCTAAGTCCGTCAACAAAATTGACACATCGATCTACTCCATCTTTAGAAGCTTTGCTGATGTAATTTTTCTGCAAATCAGCAACGTGTGAGATATCCGCATGTGTTTCAACAAAAGATTCAATACTGCGATGGGCAATATCGAGATATCGAGTTAAATCATCATGGTTAGAGAAGGAAGGTTCGGTTTCAATTTGCATTTCGCGGAGTATATTGTCCGCATTTTGATCAAAAATTTCATCAAAATACTTTTTGTAAATAGCGGGAAAGGGTGGAAGAGCTAATGCCCTAAGCGTACTCATTGTCTGATCATGAATTAAAGTGATTTTATCATTCACATTAGTACTGCTCATTAACTTCCCTCAAGAATTAGTGAGAGATTGTATCATTTTTATGATTAGTTTGTAACTATTTTCATCTTAATTAGTCTCAGTTTTCAAACTGTAGACATGTGCGTTACAATATATTTTGTAAAGTTGTTCTGAAGAAAGATTGATTTTTTTGGTTAATTTATTGATTAACAGATGTATGTCATCGGTTTTTTCGAGTTTTTCAGTAATAGAAAGTAGTTTACCATAGTATCCATCTCGTTGTAATAAGGCATCAATAATGGGCTGAGAGAGATGAATTTTTTCGATAACGTTACTCATATCGATATGTAAATAGGTATCAATTAAAGAGAGACTTCCGGTTAAAAAAGCTTCATCACTAAGATGGGATTTTCCAAGTGCCATTACTAATTCCCGCATCATATTCGCTCGAAATTTTGCTGTATTGACAATCGCTTCTTTAAACATTTGTTCATTTGTTCCTGAATACAAAAAGAGCCCAAGCCATGAGCGTAATCGTGAGGGACCCAAGAGATTAAGTATTTGCTTGATACTCGTAATTTCTTGCTTGAAAGAAAATTCAGCTGAATTAATGTAGCGTAAAAGATTAAAGGTAAGTTCGGGGTAGGATGAAAATTTATCACATATAATACTCATGTCAGTCGTAGTATATAAGGTGTTTATAACATCAATAGCATTAATGATAGAGGGCTCTATTTTGGTACCAATAATGATGGTAGGCTTCTCGAAAAAAAAGCCTTGGAAGTAATCAAAGCCTGCTTTTTTACACCGTTCGAAAATCTCAATATTTTCTACTTTTTCAGCCAATAACTTCACATTATAAGGTTTGAATTTTTCAACCATCGCTTCAATGCTTATAGGATTGGTTGCTAGCAAATCAATTTTAATCACATCTACGTACGGAAAAAGGAGCTTAAAATATTCGATATTTTCATTTTCACAAGAGAAGTCATCGAGAGCAAAGCGATACCCAAGCTCATATAGATGACATACTTTATCGATCACTTCAGGGGTGACTTTTGTATATTCTAAAATTTCAAATACAAACTTGGATTTTGGGAGGGATAAAAATACATCACTCATAATGATTTGCTCATCAATATTGATGTAGCCTAGTTTATTGCCGATGATAGAAGAGAGACCGATATTATGAATTAAGTTGATGATTACTCGAGCGGTCGCTTTTGCGTTGCTCGAAAAGATCGCTTCACTTGATTCATGCGTACTTCGGTAGAGAAGTTCATACGATATGCATTTGCCCTTACTATCGAATATAGGCTGTCTACCGATAAAAATATCTGATTCAATCATCGCTATACCTAATATTCTGTTTTAGAGTGTTTAATATTGTACGATATATATTATACATTTAATCTTATAGAAATTTTTTATTTAAAATTCTTTTATTTTAATCCATCCGAACTGTAAACATTACGAGGATTCCAAAGAATCCACCCACAGCTTCCGAATGCTTCACTCGCAGCGATCTGTTCTCGAATCTCTTTGGCTCCGTAAATTCGGCGATCAAATGCATAGTCTCGGAACGCTTGCAACCATGGTCGATAGGCTAATGGGGAAGTCTGTGACTTTTCTAGTGCTTTATCGAGAGATTGTTTGACAATTTCATAGTTGGCTTTAACCGGATCAGGATGCCCTGGAATTCCTGCATTAAAACCTGATGGGTAGAGCATCGGTGAGAGATAATCGACATACGGTGAGAGGGCATCGACACGTTGACCGATCTCGATATCGGCATTATGCCAGCTGACGTATCCGAAGATGTCGGCAGAGATAAAAACGTTGTAAGGGGTTAAACGCGTTCTTGCAGCTTCTAAAAAGCCGGAAATTGCTTTTACCCGCTCTGCTTGAGTGTTTTCAACCGAAAACCTCACCCCTTTAGCGTCAGGGAAGCGGACGTAGTCAAATTGGACTTCGTCAAATCCGGCTTTTGCTGTCTCTTCAGCGATGGAGATCATATAGTTCCAAGATTCTTTACGTGATGGATCAATCCAGTAGAGTCCCTCTTTGTCTTTGAAGAGACTCCCGTCACTTTTGCGAACTCCCCAATGTGGATAAGCAGTGATAAGCGGAGTATCTTTAAAAGTAACAATACGGGCAATTACGTAAATTTTCTCTTTGTGTAAATCAGCAACAAATTTTTTGATATCTTTGAACAAGATCACATCCTGTGCTCCGATTTTGTTTGCAATAGGATTAGAGGTTTTAAAAGCGATTTGACCACGATCCATTTTCATGTCGATAACCAATGCGTTGATCTCTGTTGTCTTAATTAAATTTTTGGCATTCCCCATAAGTTTGCCACTGGTCGCACCGAAGCTTGACATATAAAGGGCTTTAGGGTTAAATGGGTTCAAATACATTTTCCCGCCGCTTTTGTAAAACTTTCGGTCATATCCGACGGCACGTACTCCGATAATCGAAGATGAGGGAACTTTAAATGATCCGTTACAGTCGCTTCGGTACTCTTTACCTTGCGAAATAATGATTGCGTTGGCTATCGGTTTTGAGGTATTTTTATCTAAAATCGTTCCGCTGATTAAAGCTCCCCACGCCAATGAAATGGATACGGCTAACACAAATAATGCTCTCAATTCTATCCCCTGTAATCTGATGGCGACATCGTAGCGAAAAATAGACTAAAATAGGGAGGTTTGAAGCGACAAAATGGTAAAATTCTTCAACTATATACCAAAAAGGTACACTATACTTATGTCATTTACGACTTTAGGGTTAAATTCCCATCTTCTCGACACGTTAGCAGAACTCGGGTACACTGAGCCAACACCGATCCAAACGCAGGTCATACCTCTCGTTTTACGAGGACGTGATATTCTCGGTGCGGCACAAACGGGGACAGGAAAAACCGCCGCGTTTGCTTTGCCGATACTGCATAAGCTGACTAGCAACAGCGAATCCAAACAACATAGTGCACGAGCATTAGTGATTGTCCCGACGCGTGAACTCGCTTCACAAGTTTCAAGTGCAATCGAAACCTATGCGCAAGGGCTAGAGATTAAATGTCTCGCTCTCTTTGGGGGAGCCAATATGGCACGTCAAGCCAAAGAGTTAGGGGAGGGGGTCGATATCATCGTAGCTACCCCTGGACGTCTCATCGAGCTGAACAAACAAGGTCATGTGCCGTTGTCAAAAATCGAATTTTTGGTGTTTGATGAAGCCGATACGATTTTCGACATGGGATTTATCCGTGAAATAGGGCAGATCATCGACCTCCTCCCGATAAACCGTCAAAATATGCTCTTTTCAGCAACCATGACTCCTGCGGTGAAACAGTTGAGTGAAAAGATACTCAGAAAACCGCTTCTGATCGAGATCGATAACCTCAAAGCCGCCGATATGACACTTCGTCAAGTGGTTCATCCGGTGGAAAAAGAGCGTAAAAAAGAGCTGTTGTCGTTTTTGATCGGTTCGAACAATTATCCTCAAGTGCTCGTCTTTACCCGCACCAAAGTCGAAGCCGATGAAGTAAGTGCTGAGTTGAGTGCCAGTGGTCTTAAAAATGTCGTAATTCACGGGGATAAAAAACACGGTGCGCGTGATCGTGCTCTCAGTGAGTTTAGAGAGGGGAGTGCCCGTATCCTTGTTGCAACGGACATTGCGGCACGTGGACTGGATATCGAAGGGTTGGACGTCGTTATCAACTACGATATTCCCCATGTCAGTACCGACTATCTCCACCGTATCGGACGAACGGGACGTGCTGGGAATAATGGGTTAGCGATCACACTTCTCTCTTCTGGGGAGCATATCTCATGGTCAAAAATCATCACCATGCTCGGTAAAAATGTCGAGACAATCTTGGTTGAGGGATTTGAACCCCCTGCGGATAATGCACTGGTAAAAACACGTGGGAAAAGTCTTTCTAAAGAGGGAGAGAAAAAAGAAAAAACGGCAGGTGCGTTCGGTAACAAACGTAAAAAAGCTCCCGTTCAGTCAAAATTTGCCACTAAACGGGGACCTCGCATCGCACGGGAAGAACCA
>NZ_JAFLKV010000114.1:9422-21200 GCF_019163035.1 Sulfuricurvum sp. | reverse complement strand
ATGCGCTGAAGCGGTTCGAGGGTTCGGTCGTCATCGTCACCCACTCCGAAATGCTATTGCGTGAGTTAGC
Organism: Sulfuricurvum sp.; assembly: GCF_019163035.1. Classification (GTDB taxonomy): domain Bacteria; phylum Campylobacterota; class Campylobacteria; order Campylobacterales; family Sulfurimonadaceae; genus Sulfuricurvum. The sequence continues at coordinate 21,130 of NZ_JAFLKV010000114.1, read as the reverse complement.
CGATCAGCTCATCATCTTCCGTGAGGGGAACGCTGAGTTTTTCGATGGCGGTTACGATGACTTTTTGGAGAAAATCGGATGGGATGAAGAGATCAGTGATGCTCCAAAACCTCCCAAAGTGACCCAAAACGTCAACAAAAAAGAGAACAAACAGCAACGCGCCGCACTCATCCAAGAGCGCTCCAAACTCCTAAGCCCCCTCAAAAAAGAGGTGGACACCTGCGAAAATACCATCATGAAGCTCGAAGAGAAACTAAAGACTTCTCATGAACTCCTCACGACCTATTCAAACCAAGGGGAGACCTCCAAACTCCTCGAACTCTCCAAAAGCGTCGGCGACGATGAGAAGATGATCGAAGAGCTATTTGAGCGACTCGAAATCGCGAGCGATGAGATAGCGCGTATCGAGAGCGAATACGAGGCGAAGATTGAAGAGCTCTAAAGTACGGCTCGACAAACTCCTCTCCTCATTGGGGTATTGCACTCGCAAAGAGGTTGCATCCCTCATACGTGAGCGGATCATCACCCATACCCTCAATCTACCCCTTAAAAGCGATACCAAAGTCTCTCATGATGAAATCCGTTTTGAGGGAGAGCCTCTCGATCCCCCTGCGGGGATGGTGATCCTGATGCACAAGCCCGTGGGTTACGTCTGTAGCCACGACGACGGCGAAGGTCGTCTCGTCTATGATCTCCTCCCGCCGCGATGGAGAGTGCGTGATCCCAAAATTTCCACCGTCGGACGGCTCGACAAAGAGACGAGCGGATTGCTTTTGCTCACTGATGATGGAGCACTCCTCCACCGCCTCACCTCCCCGCGCCACCATGTTGCTAAAATCTACGAAGCGACATTGGATCGACCGTTGCGAGGAGATGAAGCAGAGATTTTCGCTTCGGGAACATTGATGTTAAACGGCGAAAAAAGTCCGTGCCTCCCTGCAAAGCTCACTATAATCGATGAGACACACGTAACACTTGAGATTACTGAGGGTCGATACCATCAAGTACGGCGAATGTTTGCGGCGGTTGGGAATCATGTCACCTCGCTTCATCGTTCACACTTTGGGGATATTTGCCTTGGTGATTTAAAAGAGGGGGAATATCGCATTCTTTCAACAAAAGAAATACCATGCTGATTTTTGAAAATAACGATTTTATAGTTGTTACAAAACCCGCAGGTGTAAACTTTCACTCCGAGAGTGAAGCAGGATTTGTTGTTCAAATGTCTGATCAATTCCGCATCTCCCTTTTTCCAGTTCACCGCCTCGATAAAATGACTTCAGGGCTCGTAATCCTCGCTAAAAATGGTGAAACCGCCGCGCAGTTTGGGAAGATGTTTGAAAAGCGTAAAATCGAGAAATACTACCTCGCGATCTCGATACGCAAACCGAAGAAAAAAATGGGATGGATCAAAGGGGATATGGCGAGTGCACGACGTGGAGATTATAAACTCCTCACGACGATGGAAAATCCCGCGATTACGCAGTTCGTCAGTTGCGCGCTACGTACTCATGAGCGATTTTTTCTCATCAAACCCCATACAGGGAAAACCCATCAAATTCGTGTCGCTCTGAAAAGTCTCGGTTCCCCTATCGCAGGTGATGAGCGTTACGCGCAGGCTGATGAAGCACGCAAAGAAGAGCGAGGATACTTACACGCGTATGCTCTTCGATTTAACTTAAATAATGAAGTATTTGAGTTTATTGCACCGCCCGATGAGGGGGAGCGGTTTGTAAGTATGGAGTGTAAAATTCAACTCACCAATGAGTGGAATCAGCCGTGGAATGAGTTTTAGCGTAGTCCTTTGAGTAATAAGGCTTGGCTATACTCATAAATCGCTTCAAAATTATCTTTCATCATCAAATGACCGTCAATCAGCAGTGAAGCGAGCCCATGTATCGATGCCCATACCGTAGCCGCCTGAATCATCGGATTTTCCAGAGCAATAATCCCTTCATCTTGTGCTTCGAGGAGAAGTCCGATCAAGGCATACAACCCCGTCGCCTGAGACTCGTCTTTATAATCACATATCTCTTCGCGTTCTTGACGATAATTGTCACCAAACAGCAATCGATAGAGATTCGGATGCGCTATCGCAAAATCGAGATATGCTCTCCCCATCCTCTCAAACCGCTCCGCAACACTCTGGGTACGATCTTGAAAAATCGGGGTAAACATCAGATCAAGCTGTTCGTACCCTTTTTTAATCACGGCTTGTATTAAAGCCTCTTTATTCTCAAAATGGCGGTAAACAGCTGTTCGTGATGTTCCAAGACGCTGTGTCAAATCACGTAGCGTAACAGAATCCAGTCCCTCTTTGTCAATCATCTCCAACGCGGTTTCCATTAATGATTCTTTTAGGTTTCCGTGGTGATAAGGAGATGTTTTTTTAGCCGGCTCATTATTCATGGTAGTATTGTAACATGAGTTAAATAAAATAGATGAGATAATGTTGACATTGTTTACATTTAATGTTACCATTGTCAACATAAAAAGTAATAACGATTTAAAAAGGAAAACAGTATGAGGAATACGGCTCTTTTTCTCCTTGCCGCCCAATCGCTCATGTGTGCCGATCTCGCATCGTTACTCCCAAGTGCCAAAACCAATTTGCGGGTTGAATCAGCACGTCTAGAGATACAGAAATCTGAGGCTCAGCTCGATGAAGCTAAAACGGCCTATTTCCCAACGGTTACTGCGACTGCCCTCTATAAGAAAAAAGATAAAACGCCTGCTTTTGAGCCGAATAAAATCCAAGGTGCCGAGATAGGGGCGCAGATCAGTGTGTTTGACGGGTTTCGGCGTGAAGCGCTACTCGATGCCCTCCATGCGTCGATGAGTTCCGCCACCCACTCGCTCGCGCAAGAAGAACAAAATGTCCTCATGGAGACCATCGCGGCGTATTATGACTATCTCGATACCCAAGAGCGACTGAACGTCAATAAAGAGAAAAAAACTGAGATCCTCTCCGAAGTCGAACGTTATGAGGTGCTCGTAAAAAACGACCTCGCTACCACTGATATTCTCAAATCGTTGATTGCATCGAAACTGGAAACCGAGTATGATGAACAAAATCTCAAAATGTTGCTCGAAAAACATCGTAAACATCTGGAACTCCTGAGCGCAACTGCGATTCGTGAGCCGCTCGTCTACCGTGAACTTGCTCTTCCGACATTAACAACACTAGAGCGCCATGATCTGCAAAGTGATCGCTCTAAAATCGATATTTTACGTAATACCGAAGATCGTTACACCTATCTCCCCTCGATCACCCTCGAAGCGAAACACAAATACATGGAATACAGCGGCTACGATACGATGGGGGGAACCAATCTCCAGCCGCTGAACCAAAACGAAATCACCGCCTCACTCTCCATGACGTTGTTTGATATGGGACGAATCGCAAAAGAGCGTGAACAAGCCCGTATCGATACCCTTAAAGCCCAGAATCTCTTGGATTACAAGATCCAAAGTCTGAACAACGATGCCGAAATAGCCCTCATGTCGATCCAAACCTCCCAAAATGCCTACGACGCAGCCAAAGCCGAAGAGGAAGCGCGTCTCGAAGCCTTCGGATTTATCAAAAAACGCTTTGAGGCGGGGCTGCTCAATTCAACAACGTACCTCAGCGAACTCACCAACCTCACCTATTCGCGTGCGAAAGCTCGCAATGCCCGTAACACCCTCCAAGTAGCCAAAGCGAGTGCCGCCTATGCGTATGGAATCGATCTAATGACTCTAATCAAGGATGAAAAATGAAAAAAATTGCCCTACTCTCAACCCTCTGTACCTTATCGTTGTGGGCAGATGTATACGCCACGTTTGAGTCCCAAGCCTACCGTGAAGCCTCGTTGGGGATGAACGCATCGGGGATTGTTAAAAACGTCTCTGTCCAAAACGGCGATCATGTCAAAAAAGGGACCCTCCTCCTCCAGCTCGACAGTGCCGAAGAGCAACTCTCGCTTCAAATGGCAAAAGCCGATTTGGAGGCTATATCCAAAGAGACCGCCTTTTTGAGCGATCAGTACGCCCGCTATGAAAAAAGTGCGCAGGTATTCGATAAAAATACCCTTGGCAAACTCAAAGCCGAACTGGATGCCAAACGCTCCCAGCTAGAGCGTACACGATTATCAGTCGCCTATTCCGAACAAAAACTCTCTAAAATGCGCCTCACTGCCCCTTTTGCGGGAAGTATTTCGGAAAAAAATATCGAGATGGGGGATATGGTCTCATCCATGGGGGGAACGCCTCTTTTTAAACTCATCAGCGATCAAACCAAACTCCTCATCCAGTACGATTCTAAATTCGGATCACAGGTCAAAGTGGGGGATCGTTTTTGCACCTCAATCGATGGCAAATCGACGGGAAAATGTTCGAAAATCATCAAAATTTACCCTGCTATCAATACCAAAAACCGTCAAATGACCGCCGAAGCTGACGGTTCAGGATTGCGTCCCGGCACGTTCGGCGATGGCATGATCATGGCTAAATAGGACTTATCATGCACAAAATTGCCATTACCCGCCCTATCACCACCATTATGTTCGCCCTCGCGTTGATCTTTTTCGGATTGGTTGAACGAGGTGGTATGCCCTCAGCACTCTATCCCAACGTCGATTTTCCCATCGTTATCGTCACCACCACCTATAAGGGAGCCAATGCCGATATCGTCGAGAGCAAGGTGAGCGACAAGATCGAAGAGGCGGTGAGCGGGATTTCGGGACTCGATACCCTAAGCTCGGACAGTTCCAAAGGGATCAGCGTCGTCGTTGCCCAGTTTAAACTTTCCAAAGACCTCGATGAAGCGGTCAATGACGTCCGTGATAAAGTCTCCAGTATTCAACTCCCTAACGAAGTCGATAAACCCTCTGTTGATAAATATTCGATCACCTCTTCCCCCGTTATTACCCTCTTTTTGGCAGGAAGCGACACCCAGAAGGTGATGAAACACGCCGATGAGATATTAAAACCACGATTACAGCGCATCGAAGGGGTCGGCGGTGTAACGGTCGCAGGTTTACGCAAAAAGCAGATCCGTATCACCCCTGATCCTGCCCTTCTCGCCAAATATTCCCTCACCATGAGCGATCTAACCAACCTTATCCGTGCCCAAAATATCCGGATGGATGGAGGAAAGACGGTTGATCCTGCACACGAGTTCCAAATCCTCATCGATAACGACAGTAAAACGGTAGAAGCCCTCAGTGCACTTCGGATACGTGAGGGTCTTAGTCTAGGGGATGTGGCAACCGTGAGTGATACGTTAGCCGAAGAGCGAAGTTTTGCTTCACTGGATGGGAAATCAGGTGTATTGCTGATGGTCAAAAAAATGACGGGAGCCAATGATATCGCCATTGCCGATGCTGTGAGAACGCAACTTCCTGCCCTCACCGCGCTAGAGCCGACGATGACCCTCACCCCCTTGCAAGATACGACAGGATACATCCGTGACACCCTTGATGGGGTTCAGTTTGACCTTATTTTAGGTTCCGTCCTCGCCTCACTCGTCATCTTTTTATTTTTACGCAACTTCACCCTCACCCTCATCGCGGCAGTCTCGCTCCCCGTATCGATTTTCGGGGTCTTTGCGATCATGGGGTGGAGTGGTCAGACCTTCAATCTCCTCACCCTCACCGCCCTCACCCTCGCCATCGGGATCATCATCGATGATGCTATCGTCGTCATCGAAAACATCTTCAAACGACTCGAAGCGGGGCGTGACCGGATCAATGCCGCTATCGAAGGGGTGAATGAGATCCTATTTTCCATCGTCGCTATCTCGGCGATGCTTTTGGCAGTTTTTGTCCCCGTCGCCAAAATGAGCGGGATAGTGGGACGTTTCTTTACCAGTTTCGGTGTCACAATAATCGCCGCTATCGCTGTCTCATTCGTCATTGCTGTAACACTTATACCAATGATTGCTTCCCAAATCGCCAAAGGGGAGCACAGCCGTTTTTATCACAAGACAGAGCACTTCTTTGTCGCTATGGAGGAGATGTACCGCTCCCTCATCCTGCGTGTTTTGAAATACAAAAAGACCACTCTCTTTAGCGCACTCGCTGTTTTCATCGTCTCCATCATCCTCTCAGGGACACTGGGGATGGTATTTATGCCCAAAGAGGACAAAAGCCAGTTCGATATCACCCTAAAAGCTCCTGTCGGAACCAGTATCGGGGGTATGAAACAGCTCTCTCTCGATGCGCAACGTCGTATCGGCAAAATAGCAGAAGTAGAATACTGCACCCTCTACGTCGGACGAGGAAATGATCAAAAAGCAAACGAATCAGCACTCTATATCCGTCTCAAACCTCTTGACCAGCGCAAACGGAGCCAAAGCGAGGTCATGAAAGAGACCCGTGCGATGTTGGGAAGTCTAAAAGGGTTTACGATGACGAGTGTCACCGAAGTCAACGACATTGGAGGCTACGAGATCAACACCCCTTATCAGGTAATTCTTAAAGCCCAAAATATGGAAGATGCGGAAGCCTCAGCTCAAAAACTGATGAAATTGCTCAAAAGTACCAATGGGACAACCGATGTCCAAAGCAACATTCAGCCCAAAGCACCGCAACTGAGCATCACCGTCCTCACCCAAAACGCCACACGTCTGGGAGTCAACGTCGATGAAATCGCCCGTACTATCGCCAGCGGCTATTCGGGGGACGGAACTATCACCTTTATCCGCGAGCGGGGGAAAGAGTACGATGTCGTAATGCGCCTCGATGACACCAAGCGTGAAAATATCGAAGCACTTAACAGCCTAAACGTCCGTACCTCTTCGGGGATAACCATCCCCATCTCGGCAGTGGTATCCATCACTGAGAGTTACGCACCAACCACGATTAAACGATTCGACCGCCTCAAAAAGGTGATTGTCGGAAGCGACATCACCAAAGCACTACCACTCGATAAACTCGTCACAATCGTCAATGAACGTCAAAACGAATGGTTGGGTAAAGGGGTCGCTTATGAGCTCGATGGTGATGCCAAACACATGCAGGAGAGTAACGAAGCATTCGGCGTGGCTATCGGTGCCGCACTCGTGATGATCTATCTCATCCTAGCCGCTCTGTACGAATCACCATTGCAACCGCTCATCATCATGAGTGCACTGCCGTTGAGCTTTACAGGGGCATTTATCGGTCTGTGGGCGGCTGGGATGAATATGTCGCTCTTTAGTATGATGGGGCTGATGCTCCTTCTCGGACTGGTCGGGAAAAACTCCACTCTCGTCGTCGATGCCGCAAACCGCCTCCAAGACGCAGGGAAACCGCTCGATGAAGCCATCGTCGAAGCGGGACTCTCCCGCTTACGCCCTATCCTAATGACGACAACGGCGATGTGTTTCGGGATGCTTCCTCTCGCCCTCTCCGTCGGAGAAGGCTCTGGGGTCAAAGGACCGATGGGGGTTGCCGTCATCTGCGGATTGCTCCTCTCGACGCTGACGAGTCTCCTCGTCGTTCCCGCGCTCTACAAAGTCCTCGCACCGCTTGATGCGAAAATTCGTAAACTCTATACGATTAAAAAAGAGCCTACCGAGGTCGGATAACTCCGTCCTCTTTTTTCAGATCCCGCCGCATCGTCTCTCGAACATAATCCATCCCGTTATAAAACTCCCGCATCATCACCGAAAAAAGATACGAGCCTCGCGCACTCACTTTCCCCATATAGAGAGCACCAATCCGTTTTAAAAACACATTTTCCAGCCACAAATGCTCACGATCCGAAGATAACCCGAACAACTCCACCATCATCCGATATTGTTTGATTGCACGTTTCGGAAACGTGATGGCATGAGTTATTGGTAACCGCCCTGAATCTAAGATTTTTGCGTACTCAGGAAGTGAAAAGGTATTGGCATAGAGGGTATCGCCGATAAAACTGAATGCACCGCTTCCGATCCCGACGTATTCGCTCCGTTCAATCACGTATTCATCGATAATCCCCTCGTCTGCTAACGACCATGCCCAACTCGATCTCTGTGTGTATATCCCCCTCATCCGCTCCATAATGATACGGTATAGTTTTGCTTCTTGCGTATCATTGAGAGCCCCCCACCGCTTGCTAAGATTCTCTCGAATCCCCGGTGCGTACATCAACGGATAAAAAGTCACTTGAGGTGGTCGAAGGGTGAGAATCGTATCGATTTCAGAGTGCAGTGCCTCTTCGCTCTGATAAGGGTAGTTATAGATGATATCGATGTTGACGATTGGAAAATTGGTGAGAGAGCGCTTTACTTTCTCATATTGCTCAACGGCAGAACCAAACTTTTTATACCGTCCGATCTGCTTGAGGGTGTCGTCGTTAAAACTCTGAATCCCGATGGAAAGGCGGTCGATTTTGTCCTGCAAATGTGCATCTTCCAAATCGCCCAAATGTTGAGGATCACTCTCGCAGGAGACTTCACGGATCTCAAACAACGACTTTGCCAAATCTATCGTCTCACCGAGTTCTCGCGGCAGGATTGTCGTCGTTCCCCCTCCGAAATAGATCGAATCAAACCGATATCCTAGCGCATGAACCATCCGCATCTCTTGGTGCAGCAGTTCAAAATAACGCAGTGCACTCGGCTCATCAAATCGGAACTTATGAAAGGAACAATAAGGACACAACGTCAGACAAAAAGGAATATGGATATAAAGGAGCAGTGGTGTTGGATCGGATGCAGAAGGTAGGGATTTTTGGGTAGGTTTGAGATGAAGATATTTTTTTACCGCCCATTGCATCGTTTTAGAAGCCATTTTTTCAGCCCATCCAAACACAATTTCAGTTTCCCCCTTCTCCTCCACTATTGCCATATCATCCCCCTATTTGGAGGCATTATAGCACGATGGTCACACCCTTTGGACTACTTTTTGCTATCAACTTTATAACAATATTATAAGGAGTTCAAATGCAGGTTAAAACGAACAGTTCTTATCCGTTCTCAAACCCTTTTGGTACTACCTCCTATTCCCCTCCACCGACGTATAAAGAGATCTCACAATCGGGTGAAATCGATCAGATTAAAGACGATTACAGTATGATCTCTCAAGAGCTGAATCCCTCGGAAAAAAAGCTTTATAACACCCTGATTTCTGCCGAAAACTACGAAGCCGCCAAAGGGATCGTAACGGTTGGATTTATGCGTGCGGCAGGTACATATCACGACAGCAACGGTGATCCCCTCTCCGGGGAATCACTCACTGTGGATTTGACAAAGCTAAATCCACCTGATTCCAAAGAGGAACAAAATACCCTCAAAGATTTACAAGAATATCTCTCACTAAACCCTTCTACTGACTCTATGAATAAAGAACAGCGGGGTAATCTACTCGATCTAAAAGTCTAATCCAAATGAATTTAGACAATCTGAAGCAACTTATCATTAACGCTTCTCATACCATCAACAGCGAGTACCTACGTTTGTTTCACGGACGGGGCAATACCTATGGCGGCTATCGATTTCTCACGGTTGATAGCGTAGACAAAGTACTCTTTGCTGTACTGTTCAATTTGGATGATGATGAAGAAGCGATTATCTCGATCTTACGGGATATCTATACCACCCAATCAAAATGGGAAGTCCTCATAGTACAACAGCGCTATCTACCCGCGTCACCTTCTACGATCATTGCAGGAGAGTTGCCGAGCGATACATATGCCATAGAGAACAATCTCAAATATCATGTCAATTTTCAAAGTGCCCAGAATATCGGATTTTTTCCCGATATGAAAATCGGTCGAGAATTCATCCGTAATCATGCACGAAACAAAAATGTCCTCAACCTCTTCTCTTACACCTGCTCATTTTCTGTTGTGGCTATCGATGCAGGAGCAAAGAGTGTCGTTAATGTTGATATGAATAAAAATGTCCTCTCGATGGGAAGAGAAAACCATCGTATCAATGCCCTTGAGACAAAAAACGTGGAGTTTATGCCCTACAACATCCTCAAATCCTGGAGCCGTATCCGCAAAAGCGGCCCCTATGATCTGATAATTATCGATCCTCCCAGCTTTCAAAAAGGGTCATTCGCAGCAACAAGCGATTACGAAAAAATCATCCACCGACTTCATGAGTTTGCTGCAGAAGAGTGTATTGTCCTCTCGACACTTAATGCTCCCGAACTTGATAGTGAGTTTATCAAAACCCTTTTCCGTGAAAATGCTCCTGAGTTTCGCTATGTTGAGAGATTGGAAAATTTAGAGAGCTTCCCGGAAATTGAGGAAGAGCGGAGTCTGAAGAATTTAGTTTTTAGAAAAAAAATTTAACCATCACTATTACATGATATTAGCTATGAGCTTTAGACATAAAATATCGTATACTACAATTTTTCACCCACCGTCATTATTAAAGGCTATTTATGAAACGCGTATTACTATTAAACCTGCATCAAAAATATGAAGGGATTGCTAACGGCAATCTGACAAGAGCTCTTCTGAAAGAGGCAAAAGCTTTCTTTAGTACCAATGGCTATGAGATACAAGAGACAACCATTGAAGAAGGATATGATATTGCCGAGGAGCTGGAAAAATTCAAATGGGCCGATTTATTTTTCGTTCAATCACCTGTCTATTGGATGGGATTGCCTTGGTTGGGGAAAAAATACATTGATGAAATTTTTTCAGCAGGAGTCAATACGGTCACCTATTCGAGTGACGGTCGAAGCCGAACGGATCCTTCCAAAACCTACGGTAGCGGAGGATTAATGGAGGGGAAACACTACATGCTCAGTTTTACTTATAACTGTCCTGTAAGCGAATTTGACAATCCAAAAGGATTTTTTGACGGATTGAGTTTGGATGAGGCAAATATCGCTCTTCATAAAACCTTCCAATTTTGCGGCGTAAAGCCATATCCGAGCTATAGCGTCCATGATATTTATAAATCAGAGTTTAATATCGACAGTGCGATTAAAGCACTAGAAAATCATTTGAAACAAAACCTAAATTAAGGAATCCCTTGAATACATTTACCTATTACAACCCTACCCGTATCGAATTCGGACGCGGTAAAGAAAATAATATCGGAGCCATGATTGCCGAACAAGGGATCAAACGTCTCCTCCTCGTCTACGGAACCGGTTCGATCAAGAAAAACGGTTTGTATGAACGCGTCATCGCGAGTCTCACAACCGCGGGAATCGCTTATGAAGAGTTGGATGGTGTCGTCAGTAATCCGCTTCTCTCCCGCGTCCATGAAGGGATCAAAATAGTAAAAACCCATAATCTGCAAGCTGTTCTCGGTGTCGGCGGAGGCTCGGTCGTCGATTCTGCCAAAGCGATCGCGGCAGGAGCGCTGTATGAGGGTGACGTATGGGATTTTTTCATTCAAAAAGCCTCTATCACCGTTGCCCTTCCCGTCTATGCAGTCATGACGCTCGCAGCAACCGCCAGTGAGATGAACGGCAACTCGGTTGTGATGAATGACACTACCAAACAAAAATACTCAATTGCCTCCGTACTCGTCAATCCGAAAATATCAATTATCAATCCCGAACTCATGATGAGCGTCACCCCTGAATATCTCGCCTATTCGGCAACCGACATTATTGCCCATACGATTGAAGTCTATTTCACCGCCAGTGATCATCCCCATTTTCAATCCCGACTCGTAGAATCTATCATCAAAACAGTTATCGAAACAACTGAAATCCTCCTCAAAGATCCCCTCAATTACGATGCACGTGCCGAGTTTGCATGGGCGTCAACTCAAGCGCTCAATGGCT
>NZ_JAFLKV010000114.1:0-9322 GCF_019163035.1 Sulfuricurvum sp. | reverse complement strand
AATTACGATGCACGTGCCGAGTTTGCATGGGCGTCAACTCAAGCGCTCAATGGCTTGACAAACTCTGGAACAGGAGGAGGCAGTTTCCCGAACCACATGATCGAACATGCCCTCTCCGCCCTCTTTAATATCGCCCATGGTGCGGGTTTAGCCATTGTTATTCCAGCATGGATGAAATGGTATAAAGGGCAAAATCCGACTCAATTTGAACGCTTTGCCAAAGAAGTTTTCGCCCTTGATACTGCGGATGAGGGGATCACAGCCTTGGAAAACTGGTTTAACTCTATCGGTGCACCGATTACCTTGTCCACAGCGAATATTTCGCGTGAACGTATCGACGACATTGCCGAGAATGCGCATGGATTAGCTGTATTATGGGGAATGGGGGAAGAATATTCTTCTGCAACAATTGCCGAAATACTTCGAAACGCCTAAAGTCTGATCTTCTCCCCGTAGCGCACTTTGCGCTCGGGTGTATAATCCCACCACACACGCGCCTCTCCACCATCCATAAAATCGGTGATCGACATCAATATATCGAGCATACAAGGATCTTGCCTCTCGCCGAACGCTTCACAAAAACGAACATACAAATCATAAGGGTCTTCGCCTTTGAGCTGATCGGGAGAGGTGATCCCGATCAAAGTTAGATCATGGGCCACTGTTTTCCCTATATTCGGTAAATCAGTCAACGTAAGAACCTTTTCACGTATCACTTTTGTAGGATTCATGACTTTTTACACCAACATCCATTCTCATGATCGTCCACCATCCCACACGCTTGCATAAATGCATACATCGTTGTAGAACCGATAAATTTAAAACCCCTTTTTTTGAGCTCTTTGGTTATAGCATCAGAAATTTCTGACGTACACGCTGCCATTTTATAATCTACAACATCATTGATAATTGCTCTTCTGCCAACTTTACCCCAAAAATAACTATCGAGGGAGCCGAACTCTTTTTTTATTTCTAAAAATCCGCGAGCATTAGCGATAATCGCTTCAATCTTCGGACGGCTTTTGATAACCAATCCGCTCTCCATAATTCTATCAATATCTACATCCGAATACGAAGCCACTTTCTCTAACTCAAACCCTTCAAAAACCTCACGGTACCCTTGACGTTTTTTAAGTACTGTTAACCAGCTCAAACCGGCTGATTGTGTTTCTAAGCTAAAGAGTTCAAACAAAGCCCGATCATTGTGCAGGGGTTTTCCCCACTCTTCATCATGATACGCAACATAAACCGGATCATTCAGTTTTACCCATCCGCAACGTGAAACCGACATATATTTCTCCGCTTTTAAATTGCGAATATCATAGCATAAGTCATTCTATTACACTTTTTTATGTCACTATGAAATAAAAGAATATACTCACACTAAAATCACTATAATAGTTTTTATGGAAAAAAATATTCGTATCATTAATACCCCGATAGGAGCCATGATCGCAATCACTGCTGAAAATGCAATCACTTCACTCGACTTTACCGATTCAGAAAGTAAGATAGAAAATTCCAATCATCCACTATTACTCCAACTGGAAAAAGAACTGCATGAATACTTCGCAGGGAAACGAAAGCCGTTTACTCTCCCCCTAAATCCTGATGGAACACCGTTTCAAAAACAGGTATGGGAGACCCTTCTAACCATCCCTTACGGAAAAACAATTTCCTATGCTCAAGAGGCTGAACAATTTGGAAATCCCAAAGCAGTCCGCGCAGTCGCCAGTGCCAACGGTCGCAATCCTATCGCGATCCTCATCCCCTGCCACCGCGTTATTGCTAGCAGCGGTGGACTTGGCGGATACACCGGAGGGATAGATAAAAAAGAGTTTTTGTTAGAGTTAGAAGAAAAATCCATGTTCTAGGGCTATTGCCCCAGAGCAAAGACGTTGGAAAGGGTATTAATATAGTTAAAATATCCGGTAATAGAGACGGCTTCGACGATCTGCACATCGGTATATCCTAAGGCTTTAAGCGCATCGATCTCTTCTTTGAGGATTTTATAGTTCTCTTTTTTGGATGCTTTGATACAAAAATTGAGAAGCGCTTTTTCAGCATCGCTCGTCGTGATAGCCTCTACCCCCTCCAGTACCTCTTCGATCCGCTGTTCGGAGAGTCCGAGCATTTTTGCAATCGATTTATGGACATCAACACACATTTTACAGCCATTCTCTTTTGAAATCAGAAGAGCTATCGATTCTTTGATCTCGTAGGAGAGATGTGTTTGATCGAGTAAAAAACGTTGAACCATCCCGTCAGTCGCAAAATAGATATTTTCATCCAACGCTAAGAGTTTGAAAATTTCACCGAGTTTTCCCGTTTTTTCTAAAATCGGGCGAGCTTTCTCCTGAATCGAAGAGGACATTTCTTCAAACTCGGGTAATGCTATGTGTGCCATTGTTATCCTTTTAGGGTTTTAAAATTTATTGTACTTTATGCGCCATACAAACCCGATTACGCCCACTCTCTTTTGCCTCATACAGTGCATCATCAGCCTGATTAAGCAACTTATCAATACTTGCTATATCATCTGCTGGGCTCACGCCGAACGAAGCGGTAAAACTCGGTAGTAGCCCCTCGCTCAACGGGATTTCTCCCTGTGAAAAAGCTATTCTCAACCGTTCGGCAACGTGTTTAGCTTCCAAAGCATCCGTTTGCGGTAAAAGGATAGCAAATTCTTCACCGCCGATCCGCCCGATGATGTCAATCTCACGTAAGGTAGCACGGCAAATATCAGCAATCTTTTGCAGTACCAAATCACCAACACTGTGCCCATAGTCATCATTTATCCATTTAAAATGATCGATATCAAACATAATCATAGATAAGTCATCCCCATAACGGTTATGACGAGCAAGCTCTAATTCCGCCTGTTCGATGAAAGAACGACGATTCGCCAATCCTGTCAAATAGTCCGAATATGCCCGATGCTCCAGTTCTGTCCGAACATTTCTGTTTTCGATAGCAATCGCCGCCAAATTTGCCGCAAATTTAATCCGTTCGATATCGCTCGCTTCAGGTTTAGTCGGTTTTCTATGATAGATTGCAAACGTTCCCAAAACATGCCCATTTGAGGCGATAATCGGCTCTGACCAACATGCGCCCAAACTTGCCTGCGCGGCTAAAGGTGCATACGGTTGCCAATACGCATGGTTCATGATATCCTCGACAACGACGCGTTCCCCAAGATAAGCTGCCGTGCCGCACGAACCTACCCCCATACCTATTTCTACGCCATCAATCGCATCATTGTAAAAGTCAGGTAAACTGGGCGCTGCCCCACTTAACAGATGTTTTCCCTCTTTATCCAATAATAATATACTGCATAAAGAGGTGGAATCTTCAGCTTCAATAGCTTGGACAATAGCATTTAGAATTTCGTTCAATGGCTTCCCCTTGGCAACCATTTCCAGCATTACATCATGCGCATGATTTCGCCGTTCACTTCGCCAATGTGCAGTCATATCGCTAAAACTTACCAGCCGTTTATCACCGACCCACGAAATACGGACAACAATATGACGCTCTGTTCCATCCTTACAGGTAATATTTCCTTCCAGTTCAGGAGGAATCATCCCCTTCTCATACGCCACTATCACCGACTTATACCACGGTATTACAATATTCTCTCTATAGTTTGTATCTGGATAAGCTTTGAGATACCATATATCGATAGTGGGTATATCTTCCAACAAATAACCAAACAAATTTGTAAATTGATGGTTAATATATTCAATCTTTCCGTTGAGATTTGACCAACCGATCCCGATGGGAGAAGAGTCCAGAAGATCTTCCAGTTGAACCCGTTTTTCAGTGCTCTTATTCAGGTTATGTTCCATGATACGCTCACGCAACTGTGCCAGACCACTCGATGCCAGCATCTCCGCCATCCCGACCATACAATCCATCAACGCTTCCATCTGCTCTTTCGCAACGATAGGAACAGCACGTATCGCTTCCATGTACGCAGCTTCATCATAGCCAAACTCACAAGAGCGCTGAGCGAAAAACTCCATATCGGGTGCTTCGCTCAACACCTGCCCCAAAAATAGGGTTGCCAAGCGGCGACCTTCGATAACCAAAGGCGTTGCATAATCGATCAAACCGTTTTTACACTTGGCACAGGCGACTTCACCCTCATGCAAACTCTGCATAAGCTCGATATTGCTCTCTTGGCACTGTTGATTAGTTTGCGGATTGACTCGATGAAACAGTGCACAAGCGTTTGTCCACCCTATTTGAGAAAGGAGTTCACCATCTTCGGCAACCAAACCGTAAGGGATCCCTGTTGCCTTATACAAGCTCTCCATCAGTCGTTCAAAAGCAGCAACATCTACTAAATCACTGAACTTATGGTTATTATCAATATTAATCATAATCGCCTATGCACTACTTTCTTTTACTATAGATTTTTCAACATTAGAATTGTCTTAAAAAACAGGTTTTATCGTCGCAAGATGTGACTAAATCACACTAAACTGCGTAACCTGTGCCGTTCCTACTTCATCGCCATCATCAAAAAGCCGGTAAATCCAGCATTGTCCTGACTTATCATAGGACGCACCTGTAATTTCATCTCTTGTAGTATTTGTGTATATCGCACATAAAATTCATACGTCGGTTTGGGCTTATACTTCAAACCGTTTATCTCGAAAAATTTGATAATATCTTTGGTCGTGGTCGGTTTGATAAAAAACTCTTTATCCCGTGCGTAATAATAGGGGATCAATGTCACAATCGACCATTTCGCGAGTTTATAGATGCTGAGCACCTCGACGAGGATTCCAAATCCTTTCTCATGATCGGCGTGCAAAAGTTCATACAATCCGATGGCAAACATATCTTGCTGTTCCATACTCATCTGTTTTACCATATCCCGTACTTTTGGTTTTTCAAAAAGTGAGATAAGAGAGGATTTAGAGACGATTTTTGCAAAGCTCTCACCTATCTCTTCGGTACGTGAAAATTTCTCAGGGGCAAATAGTTCTCTTACACTTTCACCTATTTTTGCCGTATTGTGCCGTTTGATGATCGGTAGCAGTGCTTCGTCTTCGAATCCTTTGGGGTAAAAGGTGAAAAAACTTTCTTCGGCAATTTTTAGTTTTTGAAGATTCATTGATGCTCTCCGCTTTAATTTTTGAGATACTCAAGCGCAATTTTCTTCGCCTCGGCACCGTTGGCTCCATCGCCTCTGATCTGAAATGCAAAAACTTGCGTATCATCATAGCGTTCGATAAATCCGACAAACCACCCTATTCCATTGCAGCTTCCTGTTTTACCCGCCAAAATTGACTGTTTGTCTTTTCTCAGAGTAATGATATCTTTTGCCGTTCTCATAGAACGTTTGGAAAAAGGGAGTTTTTCTTCCACAAGTGCTTTTAAAAATCTTGCTTCTTCATACGGAGAAATCAATAAGCTCCCCCCACCCAGCCAAAAATCGGTGAGTGTACGAGACGTATCCCCATTTCCATAATGCGCCTGAGCAACTATCCGAGCCATCCGCTCCGCTCCCACACACCGAGCCATTTCCTGATAAAACCATACTACCGAGACCGAAATTGCCGACCTCATCGAATGATCTTGATTCCACGCAGGATACCCCCGCACAACTCTATCCCATTTGATCGTCTCGTTCTCATCCCTCACTACACCGCTATCGAGCGCGATCATGGAGTTAAGAATTTTAAAGGTAGAACATGGATTGACACGCTCATCTGCATGAGTGCCATACACGGTTTTTGTGGAACTATTGAGATCGATGATGACCGCTGTACCGTCAAATTTACCAAAGTCAGGTTCAACTGCTAATAAAGGTAACGTCATTAAAAGCATAAATAATGCTCTCATTCTTATTCCTTATATAAATAGAGTTAGAGCAAAATGCTCTTTCAAAGCACTCTCGTAATCGACTTCTAAACAGGTCACTTCTCCATTTTCGATGAGCTTTAGTTGATTATCCACGAGAATCTTGCGTCCCTTAGGTGTTTGCATGATTGCGAGTTTCTTTTGCGTAAAAATAGTATCGGGATGGGTGGCGTTAAAATGGTTTGCGAGGCTAAACTCGATCCACTCCTGCGGTTGCAATGCAAAGCCATATTGTCGTTGCCACTCACCTTGCACGAGAGAACTCACAACGTATTCCCCATTTATGAGTTCCATGCGGAAACGATCGCCGTCCTGCACCGCTTCACCCTCCACGATCTCCATCGGAGCGCGCAGAGCATACCCCCCGAATCCCGTATCGCACAGATAATCTCTCCCCTCGACACGGACGATCACCACCATGTGCGTTTTAGGTCGGCGCATAGGATAAAACATCGGTCGTGCCCCCGCGAAATACCACTCGAAACCGATTACGGTGAGTGCCATCGCAAACACACCATTGATCTCGTAGCAGTACCCGCCGCGCCCTCGTCCCAGCACTTTGTTCACTATTTCTTCGGGAACCATCGATGGGATTCGCCCCGCCTGCACTTCGGTATTTTCAAACGGGATACTTCGTAGTTGCTTTTGTACGAGCTGAGTGAGTGTTGCGACATCGGGAGACACTTCCCCATATAAGCCGATACGGGAGAGGTAGTCGGTGAGATTGAAATTGTCGGCTGTCATCGGGGTTCCAATTATCTTATGATTTGGGAATTTTCCTCTTTTTTCGCTTTGCCTACTGTTAAAGCGTTTGCGGAAATGATTTTAAGAAAAACGCTGTAAAATGTTTAAAAATATGTCTGTATGAAAAATTTTGGTTGGATGTTTCTGATATTAGGATATTTTTAATGCCCGAATAGCTAATGGATTTCTAGCAAAATGGTATATTTTGGGCATGAATAAATAGTTATGCACAAAAAGACAACACCTCAGAAATTGCTAAAAAAAGAGAAAAGAATGAAAATAATATTGGTGATAATCAATTTTGTTGCCCTTGTCGGAGCAATTATATGGTGGGTAACAACTCCTGATTGGGAACCCACAGTTACATCAGTTGTATTATTTGGTGCACTACTCACACAAATTTTCACTAACGACGAAATAAAATCCAAGATGAAGTTTAGTCAAAAATCTGGAAAAGACTCTCACAGCTACCAAGCTGCAGGGGATCAGACAATCACAGATAATAAAAAGATACAACAAGGTGGAGACCACTCTTCGCTAATGCAAGCTGAAAGCATGGTTGTACATGTCGGGATTGATGAGAAACGCGCAAGGGAAGTCTTTCAAGAAATGAACCTGCAGTTGAGGAAAGAGTATTCTCAAGAGGCATTAGAGATTGCCAGTGCTAGGGTCAATGAGTTCGAAAATAGTCTCATGCCTAAAATGGAAAAGGTTGATGGCGCTTTGGAAGCATTTTCAGATCCTAGCTTTCAATTATTGTTAGTTGAAGCACAAAAAACAGCTGCATCTACTGAAAGACCAGCTGACTATGACTTATTATCCGAATTACTTGTGCACAGATTTAAAAAAGGTGATAACCGCATTGCACGAGCAGCTATTAGCCTTGTTGTAGATATTGTAGATAAAGTTTCTGATGATGCTTTGCTTGGCTTAACGGTGACTCATTCGGTAAACACCTTTTATCCGACTAGCGGAAATATTCAGCAGGGATTGGATACTTTAAATAATCTATTTGGAAAAGTTATCTATGGGCAACTACCCTCTGGAAATGATTGGCTCGACCATTTGGATGTATTGAATACAGTACGCATAAATTCATTTGGCAATCTAAAAAAGGTGCAGCAATATTATCCAGAGAGATTACCTGGCTATATTGATGTAGGCATAAAGAAAGATTCTGAAAATTACACTAAAGCAATAGAAATACTTGATAGTAATAATTTACCTCAGGGGTTGTTGGTCGAGCATAGTTTGAATTCTGATTTTCTAAGAATTCCAATACCCAATAGAGCTCAAATTAAATCTATGACTTTGTCTCTACAGGTTCTACAAGATGATAATGTAGTTCTTGTGCCTGTCAAGTTGTCAGAAGGCCAAGTAGAAGCAATAAATTCTATATATGATCTTTACAGTCAAGATAATGATTTAAAGCAAAAGAACATTAATGTCTTCATGGAGGAATGGGATAAAAGACCTAACTTAAAAGTCCTAAAAGAGTGGTGGGACAACATTCCTACTAGTTTTACTATTACCTCAGCTGGAAAAGTACTAGCCCATTCTAATGCTCAAAGGTGTGATGAGAGTTTACCACCGATGGATTGATGCTTGAGATAAAGAAGGAGGGGTCAGGTGATACCTATAACTAAATTTAAAAATAGAGATCAGGTTATTGACCCGATCGTGATCTAGATTTCAGAATCTTTGTCATCTTTGATCGTAAAGTTCGCAAATGCACCTTCGACGCTCATCGTATTTTTATACTTTGTTGCCGTTAATCTCACCGCTTTTGTTTCCAAATTACAAACCGCGATACGAAAATTCGATCCCATAAAAGGTTCCACAATACAGACAATATTCCCCTCAACTTCGCGTGTTGCATGTATTATCCCTTGTAAATTATGAAAAAAATACTTAGGATAGCTCAGAGGAGTGATTTCGACGACATCAGAATATCTTTTCTTATCCAATGTACTCGCAATAGTGGCAGCATCCTCAAAATTATCAAACTGTACGCACCAATTATCAAAAACTTTATTAAAATGGTTTAGATCTTCATCCAAAAACCCGCCTGCCGGTGATTGCAAAGCATAAATACTCACATAGCTCCTTTCGCTTTTCTCATATTAAACAAGATGACCGCCGCATCATCCCCTCATAAAGCTCCGAAATCTTCTGCACGACCTAAGCATAAACGGAAAGCAAAAATTGCGATCGTATCTCAGCAACGATGTCTGAAGAACTGTGCGTTTTCAAAACAAGATTTTTATTGTTTTTGAGCTCATCTTTGATTTTTGCGATGGTCTCTAACGCTGATTTTTTGTCTTGTTTATCAAAAGTATCTGAGAGCGTATCCAACTGGCTTTTGAACTCGGCTTGTTGTTGAGCGATTTTGGTGCTTCTTTTTTTGTTGGTATTCGACTCGATCAATTTGTTGGATTCTTCTAACAACGCTTTGGCACTCTCATAATCACCGTTCTCGATCGATTTTTTCATTTTGTCCATGAACGTGTTCAATTTATCTTTGTCTTGTTGATAGGAATTGGTGGTGATGTTTGTACTGTTGTTATAAGAACTGTAAACGGCTCGCATCGTCTCTCCTCTAGGGTATTAATCGTCTGAGAAGCAAATCATATTCCTACAATCGACAATGCTTATATGCTATAGTCCCTAACAATGAAAGGTTTCGTTCTTCTTTTTTAATTTT
>NZ_JAFLKV010000122.1:16746-21349 GCF_019163035.1 Sulfuricurvum sp. | reverse complement strand
CTTTGGGAACCAAACGGTAATTGAGCGATACGAAAATGATCCCTTTGGAAACCCAACGGTTCATTTTATTTTGAACGACATTCTCCGATTTTTTGTCTCCCATTTTCCACGCTCCGCCGTGCACCATCACAATAATAGGGGCATTTTTAGGATTTTCGGGAAGATAAACATCAAGGCGCTGTTTTTTATCGCTACCGTAGGAGATATCGGTGAGCTGTTTTACCTCTTGATGGCTAGATGAGTGTTTTTGGAGCATATCACGAATAATTCCCGCTTCAACTACAGATGAAATCATGATAACCATTAAAAAATATCCAAAATATTGCATATTGCCCTCTTTTTCCATTATTTTATCAGCCATTGTATAATAAAGATTATCAATCAAACAACTAAAAAGGCATCTATCTTGAGCGTCCCCATTAGCGACAAATATAAAGTCCTCAAGCACACCTTTGGTTTCTCCAATTTCAGAGAGATGCAAGAAGAAGCGGTGGATGCGATACTAAGCCGTCGTGATTTGGCGATGTTACTCCCTACCGGAGGGGGGAAATCGCTCTGCTATCAGCTCCCAACACTGCTGATGGAGGGAATCACCATCGTCGTCTCTCCCCTCATCGCCCTTATGCACGATCAGGTTATAGCGCTCAAAGAGCTTGGGATCGAAGCCGAAATGATTTCCTCTTCACAATCGTCGCAGGAACAACAAGAGGCATTTACCAAAGCTAAAAACGGTATTTTAAAACTCCTCTATATTGCTCCCGAACGCCTTGCCAACGGCTCGTTTCTCTCATGGCTCACAACACTGGATATCAATTTTTTCGTCATCGACGAGGCACACTGTATCAGTGAATGGGGTCATGAGTTCCGAGACGATTATCGACGTTTGGGCGAGTTACGTTCCGCTTTCCCCCATACCCCTATCGCCGCTTTCACCGCAACCGCTACCCCAAAAGTACGTGAAGATATCCTCTCACAGCTAGGACTGCATGAACCTCTAATCCTCCGCGCACCCGTACTGCGTAAAAACATCACGATCACCGTTCGCGAACGAGACAATGGATGGCATAATGATCTCATGAATATTTTAAAAGAGCATGAGGGGGAGAGCGGGATTATCTATGCCTTCTCCCGTAAAGAGACCGAAGAGCTAGCAGCATTTCTCTCTAAAAAAGGGATTAAATGTTTAGCCTATCATGCGGGGATGAGCGGTTCTTTGCGACACGATACCCATCAATCGTTTCTAAACGATGAAACGCAGATCATCGTCGCCACCGTCGCATTTGGAATGGGGATCGACAAAGGGGATATCCGCTTCGTTATCCACACCTCTCTTCCTAAAACGATAGAGAACTACTATCAAGAGATCGGACGTGCAGGACGTGATGGAATCGATTCTGAAGCGGTACTCTTTTATTCAGGCTCTGATTTTCACAACAAAAAACGTCTCATCGACGAGGGAAGCGACCCGCAGTATCGGGAGATGATCCTCGCTAAACTCCGCTCTGCGATGGATTATGCCACCGCCGAAGAGTGTCGCCACAGACTTATCGCCTCTTATTTCAGCGACAGCGTAGAAGTATGCGGTGATCGATGCGACAATTGCAAAGACTCAGACCGTCCAAAAACTGATATCACTGTCCCCTCCCAAAAATTCCTCTCGTGTCTCTATAAGACGGGAGAGCGTTTCGGTGCCACTTATATCTCAGAAGTTCTTTGCGGAGAAGAAAAAGAGAAAATCCTCTCCAATGCCCATGATAAACTGAGTGTTTTCGGGATCGGAAAAGAGCTGAGCAAGAGCACATGGAGCACCATTTCCAAAAGGCTCATCGAGCTCGGAGCCATCGAACCCGACGAATACAAAGCGCTAAAACTTACCGCGAGCGGTGCAGAGATTCTAAAAGGGAAACAGAGCGTCCACATCCGACAAGAACGCCTCACCCCTAAAAAAGCCTCTGTAAAAACAAAAGAGCACGATCACCATGCACCGAAATATTATGAGAATTTCAAAGCCCTCCGCGCTCGCATAGCTAAAGAGCACCGTATCCCCGCCTACATCGTCTTCGGAGACAAAACCCTCTACTCCCTCGCCGAACAACTGCCAACAAGCAAAGAGGAGATGCTGAATATCAGCGGTATAGGAGAAGTAAAATTTGAGAGATACGGAGAATTATTTTTAGAATTAACTAGAGAGTTGAGTGCTAAAGAGAGTTAGCCCTCAGCACTCACACTTCATATCACTAGCCTTAAATCCTTCGCCGACCTGAGTATGAGTGAGAAAAAACTCATCAACCACCGCGCGGAAGTGGCTCACGTCATCTATACGGTTCACAAGATCACGCAACGCTGATGCCCCCTCGTACCCTTTTGAGTAGGTATGAACATGTTTGCGGAATGTCACGACACCACGTGCACCGTAACAGCTCACCATACCGTCCAAATGCTCCATGATAATCGCATGTTTAATCAAAAGATCAACATTTGAACTCCCCGTTTTGAGCTGATGAAAAATCCACGGCGCACCTACTGCTCCGCGACCGATCATGACACCATCAGCTTTGGTATGTTCCAACACCCATTGCGCTTTCTCAAAGGAGTCAATATCACCGTTGGCAATCACAGGGATACCGACAGAGGCTTTGATCTCTCCGATAGCGTCATAATCAACGGGAGCTTTAAATTTACCGGCACGAGTGCGCCCGTGAACGGCGAGGAAATCGGCACCGCACGATTCGACGAGTTTGGCGATTTCGATATGGTTTTTCGATTCAAATCCTAATCGTATTTTGACACTAAGGGTTGATTTGTTGGAGGTCTTTTTGATCATCTCGATAATACGCGCCATACGGGGTAGATCGTTCAATAATGCACTTCCCGAACCGTGACAAACGATCTTAGGGACGGGACATCCACAGTTGAGATCGATAATATCGATATCGTCTACACCGTTTAGCACCTCTACCGCACGACGAACGATCTCTTCATCCGCTCCGGCTATCTGCACCGAGTAGGGATCTTCGTTGGGACTTCGCTCCAACATACGAATCGTTTTCGCCGATCCATACGCAAGTGCATTGGAGCTGATCATCTCACTCACCGTCAAATCGGCACCGAATTTTTTGACGACATTACGAAACGGTAAATCGGTATATCCGGCTAATGGAGCAAGGGCATAAATAGGAGTATCAAAAGAGAGTTTAGGAGTCATAAAAAAATACCTTGAAGAGGAAAGGTAGCAATGCTACCTTTTTGACTTAGCAACTGCGACGTAAAAAGATCGCGATATCGTAGTGTTTGTTTGCTTTTTTCAAATCACGATACGCTTTAAAAATTTGATAATCAGCATGGGCTGTATTGTTCAAAATCTCATTCGCCGTGTCAATCATTTGCAAATCATAAAGAGTGTAAAAGTACCCTTCCATCGCATCGTCATTGTGTTCACTCAACATCTCGAATAAACGAATACGTTGTTCAGGGAGCATATTTTTAGACATTGCCGCTGAGAGGTCTATCCAATCGTTACTTTCAAGTTTAAGAGATGAGAATAGTGTCACCAACTCTTCGTTGCTGATTTGGATACCGTTCTCACCGGCATTGACCCGTTGAACGAAATCGATCAGAGAACCTTTGTTAAAAAGGTGTTTAAACTTCATCACCGAGCCCACAGATGCTGTTTTCACATACGACTCGTACGCTTTTGCACATACGATCTCTCCATAACTGTCAGGACGGGAAAGGACACTATCTGCATCCATTTCACCGCGCTCAAGTCGGTTAAGGTTGTTTTGAATCGCAATTGAGGTATTCGAAGCCAAATGGAATTTTTTAATATCCACTTTTTTCTTCTCTTTGACATCACGCATCAGTTGAAGTACTTCGTCGATTTTTTCATTACCGATGGATCGAAGCGTCTCATAAGGCAAGATGAGAGCACTATCGATGAGTTTACCCATCAATTTATACTGCTCACTTTTATAAACATAGTTGCGTTCATTTACCCCTAGCAATGAATCACGAAGAGCATCGATCATTTTTTCGTGATCTTTGTTCAAACGGCGAAGTTTGAAATTTCCGACCAACGCATACACACCCATGTGAAGCAAACTTGCCAAATACATAATGATGAGAGGAACAACTACCCAAAACGCTACCGGTAGATTAGGAAAGTGCATCCCTATCAAATCAAATGAAATCGATTCATTATCAATCGAATAGACCGCAGCAGCGACTAAGATCATCAAGATAAGCGATGCGATGGTGTAGCGTTTTAATTGCATATTCTCTCCCTTTTAGTGGTGTTTGTTTTTTTCAACGATTGGACGACAAACAATACAATATTTGGCATGAGGTTTGACTTTAAGGCGTTGGAAGCCGATGTCATCTTCGCACATTTCGCAAATACCGTATTGTTTTATTTTAATTTTGTACAGCGCGGCTTCAATCTCTTCAAGCTCGTGCATTTGTTGTGAACCGATAGCATTTTCAACCATGTTGTCATTGCTGGCAGATGCATAATCACCCTCGTCGTTGAGTTCCATCTCACGCAACTGATCCATTTCACTCTCAACGCCGGTAAGATTTTTGATAATCTGAGCTTTTCGCGTCA
>NZ_JAFLKV010000122.1:0-16646 GCF_019163035.1 Sulfuricurvum sp. | reverse complement strand
TCCATTTCACTCTCAACGCCGGTAAGATTTTTGATAATCTGAGCTTTTCGCGTCAGCAATATCTCCTCGAAATACTGCAACTCATGGTCTCTCATCAATGCTCCTCATTTGTGGTACGGGTGGTTGGCTAACAGTGAGTATGCACGGTATATCTGCTCTAGCAATACCGCCTTTGCGATTTTATGGCTCATCGTCATATCCGACAAGCTTATCACCGCATCACACTGATCCACAAAGCTTTTTTCAAAGCCGTAGGCTCCACCGATAAAAAATTGCAACGAAATTTTATCACTTATAAGCTTACTAAATGCAAAACTATCCATTTTTTTTCCCTCAGGATGGAGTGCAATCGAGTAATTTTTACCCAACATCGGTGATAATAATTTCGAATACGCTATTTGCGACGCTTCGGCGCTAATAGTGTGCGCTTTAACTACCTCTTTTGGGAACAATTCAACGTCATCCACTTTGGCAAATCGGGAGATCATTTTCATCTGTTCTTGGTAGAGTGGATCATACAGCGAACGCTCTTTTTTAGCAATGGTCACAATTGAAATGTTCATAATTCTGCCTCGAACGAGGTAAGCTTTAGTGCCATAGCGGCTAGCGTAGCCGAATGGGTTTTACTCATTTGGCGTTCTCATCAGAAATAAGTCCTGATGCAATCACATGATAAGTGACATGATTAAAAGTATCATCGAGCTTGACTCCACCTATAGCCGCTACAGGATGCTTAGAATGAGAGGCAATAGTATCAAGATGCTCACCTAACACTTTGGCGTCCGATTTCGTCGAGGTAGCACGATAAGCACCTAATCCGATGTAGTTCAAATCCAATGTGTTCGCAATCTCTACCTCATGAGCATTATGGGTAGAGAGACCGATGAGTTTATCCTCACCGATGGCCAATTTCAATATTTTGATGGCACGAATGGGGTCAGAATCGATCATAACTAAATCTTCTTGCCCGATATGGACACCATCACAAAATTGCGCCAGTTCATAATGATCGTTGATGATTAAAAACCCTTCCCATATTTTACGCAACGCGATCAAATCGGTTTTGATTGTAGCAATGTCAGCGTGTTTATTTCGGTATTGGAGAACCACAGCCCCCAGCGCCTTGGCACGCGAAGCAAAGGTGAGAATATCCACCGCACTTTTGTGAAGTGTGTCGATATCACAAAGAGCGTAAAGTTGCATAGATCAAGGAAGTAGGAGTTTGAGCATATCACTCAATGTCTCTTTGAGTTCACTCCGCTCCACGATCATATCGATGGAGCCTTTTTCGAGCAAGAACTCAGCTCTTTGGAACCCTTCCGGTAAATCAGACCCGATGGTTTGTTTGATAACACGCTGACCCGCAAAACCGACCAAGGCACCCGGTTCTGCGATAATGATGTCACCCAACGTCGCGAAAGAGGCACTCACCCCACCCATCGTCGGATCGGTTAAGAGTGAGATATACGGAAGCTTCGCATTGGCTAATTTTGCCAAAGCAGCTGACGTTTTCGACATCTGCATAAGGGAGAATGTACTCTCTTGCATACGTGCTCCACCGCTGGCACTCACGATGATAAGACCCATACGCTTCTCAATCGCACGGTTGACCGCACGGACGATTTTTTCACCCTCTACTGAACCTAGTGAACCGCCCATAAAGTTGAAATCGAATACAACGAGTTGTGCAGGAACCTCATTAATCGTACATTCACCGCTCACGACGGATGAGTAGGTACCGTTTTTGGCAAAGCCTTCTTCAATACGTGCTGCGTAGCTTTTTTTATCGACGAAATTAATCGGATCGACGGGGCGAAGATTGTCATCGAATTCAACAAAACTCCCCTCATCCGTGATAAGTGCTAAACGCTCCTTAACACCGATACGGAGGTGAAACCCACATTTAGGGCACACATGGTTTTGTTTTTCAATCTCTTTGTAGTACATCAACGACTGGCAAGAGGGGCATTTTACCCAGTGAGACGGTGCCTCGCTTTTGGTGGGCTGTTTTTTCTTTTCGGAGTCCCCGAACAGGTTAAATAGACTCAAAAATACTCCTTTTCTACAATCAAACGTATCTGCTCAAAAAGCTCTTTATCCGCACTGATGAGGATATATCTATCATCATTAAACACGTGCAAGTGTTGGCTCAAATAGAGTCCGGCTTGGATATCAAAGCAGCGCATTGTACCCAAAAATAGCACATATTTTACATAAGGGGCATACGCCAACGATAAGGCAAGGGCTCCGGGGGATCTAAATTTCAGCTTTTTATCCATCAATTTTCGAACCAATTCAGGGTGTTCGGGAGCCTTTTCAAAAAGTCCTATTTTGGCGGAAAAATTACTCTTAATCTCACGTTTTATATCAGGATTTTGGAGTGTTATGGAGTAATATTCCTCTTCTGTACGTATAAATACCTCACCGTTTGCGAGATTAGCGACAACCGCTTCAGTCGTTTTATCTCCATTCATTCGAGCAATAGAGATGCCATAATAAGGAAATTTTGAGACGAAGTTATCACTGCCGTCGATGGGGTCGAGGTAAATAGTAATAGAGGATTCGGGAGACATCCAACCGCTCTCTTCGGAATAAATCGATCCAAAGGGGGAGAGATGCTTATAAAAGATTGCTTCGGCTTTGAGATCGACACCGTTACTGATGTCACCGCCAAAGCCCTGTTCATACAATGCAAATAAGTTGTCGTTCCCCTCTTTGATAAGGGAAGCGCCCTCTTGACACGCAGTAATAGCAGCTTGGATAAAAAGGCTCATTAACCCAGCAATGATTTTACAATAGAACGAGCCGCTTCACGTCCGTCATACGCCGCAGTTACGACGAGATCGGCACCGCGATAGCAATCTCCTCCGGCATAGATACCCGAAGTGGTTGTCTCGTGCTTATCGTTAATAATAATTCCACCCCAACTGTTAACCGAGATACCGTTTTCAGCCAAAAATGGAGGGACACACGGATCAAATCCGAGTGCCATAATGATGACATCGGCGTTGACGTTGAAATCGCCCCCTTTGACCTCTTCCATCTTTTGACGACCGGACTCATCTTTGGCACCGAGGATGGTTTTAGCCATGTGGATACCGACTGCTTTGCCGCCGTCATTTAAAATGACCTCTTTCGGAGAAGCGTTAAAGGTAAAATCAACCCCCTCTTCGATGGCATTTTTGTACTCTTTGACCGAGCCCGGCATATTGTGTGCATCACGACGATAGAGACACGTTACACTTTTTGCCCCCTCACGTTTTGCGGTACGGACACAGTCCATAGCGGTATCACCGCCACCGATAACCACTACATCGAGATCTTTGAAATCAAATTTTTTCTCGTACGAAGAACCAAAGTTTTTACGCTGAATCGCACTCAAATACTCCATCGACATATAAACATTCGATGCGTTCTCGCCTGAGATTTTAGCTCCCTTGGCTTTGGTCGCACCGATACCGATAAAGAGGGCATCATGTTTGTCGGCAATGGTATCAAACTCGATATCTTTCCCCACTTCACAGTTTGTGACAAGCTCTAATCCTGCTTCAATGAGTAGATTAACACGTCGTTCAACGATTTTTTTATCGAGTTTAAAATTCGGGATACCGTAGGTAAGGAGTCCACCCGCACGATCACTACGCTCATACATCGTTACCGCAATACCTGAGCGGAGGAGATACGTCGCGGCAGAGAGACCTGCTGGACCTGAGCCGATAATCGCTACTTTTTTGTTCGTAGTGATCCCTGGGAAGTACGGTTTAAGCCCTTGTTTAAACCCCTCTTCGTTGATAAACGTCTCAACCCCGCCGATGGTAATGGCACCGTGGCCGTCGTTAAGGGTACAATCTCCCTCACACAGACGATCTTGAGGACAGACGCGCCCCATTACTTCGGGAAACGGTGATGGCTCATTCGAGAGGTTAAACGCAAATTTCAAATCTTTTTCCGCAACGGCTTTGAGCCATTGTGGGATGTAGTTGTGCAATGGGCATTTGTTCAAACAAAACGGATCGCCGCATTGGATACAGCGGTCACTTTGTGAGCTTGCATCGCTCACGCCCATCGGCTCATAAATCTCGCTAAAATCTTTTAGACGCTGTAAAACAAGGCGTTTTGTAGGTTCGAGACGCTCAATCGTTAAAAATTCTCTCATATTTCTTAGTCCCCTTTATCAGGATTGAGTGGCAATTTGGTTAGGTTTTTCGGGCGAACAAGCCAGAAATTTCGGATTTCGACACGGAAATTTTTCAATAGATTTTGTGCCATTTCACTCTCGGTTTCCGCAACGTACTCTTTCAAAAGACGTTTAAGATAGTGGCGCGCTTCATCGCCGTCATCCGTATCGATACGCAACGCATCGATCAACTCACGGTTAACATTTTCGACAAAACTGTGGTCTTGATCATACACAAACGCAAAACCGCCCGTCATACCCGCACCGAAATTAATACCTGTTTTCCCGAGGATAATAACAACCCCTCCGGTCATGTATTCACACGCGTTGTCCCCCGTCCCCTCGACGATAGCGAGAGCACCCGAGTTACGAACCGCAAAACGCTCTCCGACCGAACCGGAGATAAAGAGTTTACCCCCCGTCGCACCGTAGAGGCACGTATTACCGCCTGCGGCAAACGCTTCGCCTTGGTTTTGGGATTTAATGACGATTTTACCGCCGTGCATCCCTTTACCGATATAGTCATTCGCTACACCCTCAAGATGGATAGAGACACCGTTGATCAAGAACGCACCCAAGGCTTGACCTGCGATCCCTTTGAGCTGGATACGGATCGTGTCGGATTTAAGACCTGCATCACCGTAATAATGGGCGATTTCACCGCTGATACGAGCACCAAAACTACGATTTAGGTTACAAATATCACGAACGATACGGATCGGACGCTCAGGATTTTTGATCGCATCCATCGCTTCGGTAAGAACCTCTTTTTCAAACTCATTCGCATCAAATGGTTCATTGCTTGAAGATTGGCAGGTATTAACCCCCTCTTCACGGTGCAATACGGAGCTGAAATCGAATTTTTTTGCAAAGTCATTATCGATGACGCTCAGTAAATCACTGCGTCCTACTAACTCTTCTATCGTTTTGTACCCAAGCTGAGCCATAATTTTACGGACATCTTCTGCCAAGTAAGTGAAATAGTTAATCAGTTGTTCAACCGTACCGTTGAAGAATTCACCGCGTAATTTTTCGTTTTGGGTTGCGATACCGACAGAGCATTTGTTCACGTGACAGATACGGAGCATTTTACATCCGATGATAGTGAGTGCTCCCGTACCGAACGCATAACTCTCAGCACCTAATAGTGCCGCTTTCATAATATCTTGACCCGTTTTAAGTCCGCCGTCTGTTTGAACGTGAACTAGACCGCGTAAGTTATTCACTTTGAGCGCATTATGGGCTTCTGATAGTCCAAGCTCCCACGGATTCCCCGCAAATTTGATCGAGGTGAGCGGTGCCGCACCCGTACCGCCATCACCGCCGGAAATGATGATTTTGTCAGCATACGCTTTTGCAACACCCGCCGCGATAGTTCCAACACCCGCAGAAGAGACGAGTTTAACCGCTACGGTTGCGCTCGGGTTGACCTGCTTCATATCGAAAATGAGCTGTGCCAAATCCTCGATGGAGTAGATATCATGATGAGGCGGAGGCGAGATCAATGTCACACCCGGCATCGTGTAGCGAAGGCGTGCAATGAGACCGCTTACTTTATGCCCCGGAAGCTGTCCGCCCTCACCCGGTTTTGCCCCTTGGGCTACTTTGATCTGAATCTCTTCGGCGGAACGGAGGTACGCAGGAGTTACCCCGAAGCGTCCCGATGCAACCTGTTTGATTTTAGAGTTTTTGAGCGTTCCGAAACGTGCCGCGTCTTCTCCACCCTCACCCGAGTTACTTTGCGCTCCGATGGTGTTCATCGCTACCGCAACACACTCATGTGCTTCAGGAGAGATCGATCCGAGCGACATTGCCGCAGAGGCGAACCGTTTGAAAATAGCCTCTTTCGGTTCCACTTCAGAAATGTCGATGCTTGGACGATCTGATTTGAACTCGAAGAAATCGCGGATAAATTTTTGTCCGCGACTGTTGATCAATGTGCTAAGTTTATCAAAATCTTCTCGTTTACCGGTTTTAGAAACTTTATGAATCGCATGGATGACATCCGGATTGAAATCATGGTGCTCTTGACCGTTGTAGAATTTGTAGTAACCACCGATTTTGAGTGGGAAGATTTTATTGAATCCCCCCACTTCAAATGCTTCTTTGTGGTTTCGCTCTAAACGTGCATCGATATCGTCATACGTTAGCCCCGGAATCATCGCATGGGATTCTCCGAAACACTCGTGTACGATCTCTTTACTCAACCCGATAACATCGAACAATCCTGAGTTGCGGTACGATGCAATCGTCGCAATCCCCATTTTAGACATGATTTTCAATAGTCCCGCGTTGAGGGCATGATGAACTGATTTAAAGGCATCCGAACAGCTCACTTCATTGACACTGTTCTCTGCACGTGCGGCTACTGTAGCAAAAAGAAGTGTCGGATAAACCGCGCTTGCTCCGTATGCGATCAATGTTGCCGCACCGTGAGAATCGATCACCTCAGAGGTACACGCGACGATAGAGACCAAATGACGGATTCGCTCATCCAAAAGTGCGCGACTGATACGCCCCACTGCCATGACCATAGGGATCGCTTTGTGATCTTTATCAAAACCGCTATCGTCGAGGATAACAATACGGACACCCTCTTCGCGAACCGCTTTGATCACTTGTGCAACCAATGCTTCAAGCGCCGATTTTAATGAACCGCTATACGCAGTAGAAAACTCTTGATTGGAATAAAAAGATTGATAGCGCGGTGATTTTTTATCCCCGAACGATTTAAGCACTTCGAGTTTTTCGCGAACGATGATCGGAGAGATCGCTTTGAGACGATTTGCATGGGATGGGATCTCATCGAGAATATTATGAGTCTCACCAAATCCGGTGTTCAAACTCATCACTACTTTTTCGCGGATAGGGTCGATAGGCGGATTCGTAACTTGGGCAAAGCGTTGTTTAAAATAATCGGTGAAATGACGCTGTACACTACTAAATGCCGCGAGAGGAGTATCATCCCCCATCGATCCAACCGCCTCTTTACCGTCACGCATCATCGGCTCAATCACTTGTTCCACCACCTCTTGGGTAATGTTAAAATAGCGTTGGCGCTCGATCAAAGTAGAAGCATCATATTCACAACGGGTCACATATTGTTGTTCCACATGCTCTTGGAGATAGATCATATGGTCATTAAGCCATTTCATGTACGGATTTGAGGATTTGAGATATTGGTTAATATCTTCGTCTTTAAGCACTTTTCCGAACTTCAAATCCAAACCGATCATTTGACCTGACTGTAAACGTCCGCGCTCTTTGATCTGATCTTCACTGATATCGATAACACCATACTCACTGGCGATCAGGAGAGTATCATCATGAGTGATAATGTATTTAGATGGGCGAAGACCGTTACGATCCAGTACACATCCGATATAACGACCATCGGTCAAAGAGAACGCCGCAGGGCCGTCCCATGCTTCAAAAACCGTCGAGTGGTATTCATAAAACGCACGAAGCTGTGGATCCATGTGCGGTGCATTTTGCCACGGTGCAGGGATTACGGCGCGCGCCGCTTTGAAGAAATCCATCCCGTTGATGATCAAAAACTCAAAAAAGTTATCGGCACTCGCACTATCCGAACCGCCCGGTTGGAGGATTGGGAGGAGACGAGCGATCTCTTCGTCCGTGAATACTTCACTTTTAATCGATTCGGATTTAACCGCTACATTAAAACGGTTTGCTTCGACCGAATTGATCTCACCGTTGTGGGCAACCGCACGGAACGGTTGAGCCAAACGCCATTTTGGGAGGGTATTGGTCGAGAAACGTTGGTGAAAAAGGGCAAACGATATTTTAAAATTTTCATCTTGTAAATCGATATAAAATTCTTTGATATGCGTCGGCATAATCAAACCTTTATACGAAATAACACGAGCCGACATCGAGGCAATGTAAAAATCTTGATCTTCAACAAAAGCGTGTTCAATCTCTTTACGACTAAGATACAACAGTGCATCAAAACGCTGTGTCGCCATCAATGAATTCGGAGTTATAAAAATATGGTAAATTTCAGGCAACGATGCGAGCGCTTGCTCACCCAAGGCATTCGTATCGACCGGAACTTTGCGCTTTAAAACGACTTTTAAATCATTATCATTACAAATTTTTTCGAAATGTCCCAATTGAGCGGCATCTCGGATAAATACCATAGCCACAGCATACATATCAGGGAGTTCAACCCCTGCATCTTGCGCAACGGTGCGCATAAACTCATGCGGAAGGGAGAGAAGCAATCCGCTTCCATCACCTGTTTTACCATCAGCGGCAACCGCTCCACGGTGCATCATTCTCTCTAAAGCCGTAATGGCATTTTCTAAATTTTCATGCGAAGGACGGTTTTTGATATTTGCAATCAAACCAAATCCGCAGTTATCTTTAAATGATCGTAATAGGTCTTGGTATTCCACTCTAATCGTCACCTTTCACCAGAAAAATCGGCAAATTGATATTTTTTAATCTCTTTTTAAACATAAGTAGTTTAAAGGGAGATGAAATTTTCTTATTTTACTGCTTGTTAGGTTAAAAAAGGTTAAAATGACGGCAAATAATGAAGATATTAAAAAATAATGTGTAGAGTAGAACCATAAATGCAGGGCTTCATCATCAAACTTACCCGTGTACGCGAAGAAGATATGATTGTCACTATCATAGCCGAGGAAAGCTTACAGACCCTTTATCGCTTCTACGGCGCACGTCATAGCCCTATCAATATGGGATTCAGAATCGATTACGAAGCCGAACACTCCCTCAAATCTTCCATCCCACGAATGAAAGATGTTATCCATCTCGGATTCGGCTGGATGGGAGAGTATGAGCGGCTTCGTCTGTGGCAGCAGTTTATTACCCTCTTTCATCCCCACCTCAAAGATTCCGAGTCCATCGGAGATTTTTACTTTGCTCTGCTCAACGATGCATCGATCCGCTGGAGAGATCAAAACCCAAAACGGGTAGCCATCGAATCCTATGTCAAAATGCTCGATTACGAGGGGAGGCTCCATCGGGAGCTGAACTGCTTTTTTTGTGATCTCCCTATCGAAGAAAATATCTCATTGATTCGGGCTTTTTTACCCGCCCATACCGACTGTTCCCATACTCTCTCGATTAATTCAAAAGGGCTTGAATGGCTATACACCAACGCTTCTACCCTGTTTTTAGATGATCGTGAAGTGGAACGGTTATGGTACATTCTCAATGAGGGGTTTTAACTAATCTTGTAAAACTTCACTCCCTGTTCATAATGTTCAACCAAGGTAGGGGGAGTCTTCACAAAATCAGCATGACCGAAAAAAAATAAAGATTCTTTGCTTCGAGCCAATCTTCCCAATCGCTCAACCGCTCGTAACACAGTCGCTTCATCAAAATAGATCAGCATATTACGTGAAAAAATCGTATCAAATTTCCCCAAGTCAAAAAGTTTATCATCAAAAATATTGATGGTATCAAAAGTGACTAAACGCTTTATCTCATCACAGATTTTAAACGTATCACCTTCTTTGATAAAATATTTTTCTTGGAGAGGCTGCGGTGTTTTGTGCAAGGATCGGAGACTGTAATGCCCCTCTTTTGCCAACGTAATAACATCACTGTTAATATCGATAGAGATAATCTCAATTCTATTAGAGGGAACACCAGCGCTCATCAAAGCAATCGCAATCGAATAAGGTTCTTCTCCCGTTGAACCGGGGGCACATAAAATACGAATATTTTCTCTGCTTGCGACCACTTTTTCAGTTAAATAATAAATCTGACGTGACTCTCTAAAAAAATAGGTCTCGTTTACAGTTAGTAGATTTATCAGCGCTTCGAGGATTTCAGGGTCATGTTCAAGACATACATATAACTCTTCAAAAGTGCTAATATGGTGATTTCGGCAAAAATGGATCAATTTTGTGGTCGTAATAGACTCTTTTTGGTTAAAATGGATCCCTGTAATCGCAGTAAATTTTGTTAAGACCGCCGTTGGATTAACAAAATTTTCCAGGTTTGGAATCTTCTTTTCATGAGGCACAGTATCTTTTCTCGATCTCAACCAGCTAAACATTGAAATCTCCGAAGTTGATTATTTGTTCAATAATTTCATCGATAGAGCCTACATTTGCGCAACTCACCAACTCTTTCGCACGTCGCGGCATCCCAAAAACAATCGAGCTCTCTTCGCTCTCAAAAAGGCAACATCCTCCTGATTCATGAAGGGCTAATGATCCATGAGCGCCATCATCTCCAATCCCCGTAAGGATTATTCCCAAACGATTTAGTGTTGAGGGAAGGTGTGATGCCGACGTAAACAACGGATCGATTTGAGGGTTATAGGGATAATCGTTAGCTTCCATCGGTTCAATCCAAACTTCTCTCTCTTTTAGAATCAAATGAGAGGTCACTGAGCAAACGTAAATAGATCCTCGATTCATTTTAAGGGGATGCTCAACCGCTAAGATCGGAAGGGAGACAATGGTTTGAAGCTGAGTAATAAAACTGGGAATAAATGCGGCGCTCATGTGTTGCGCAATCACAATAGTTCCATCAAAATCAGCATCTAACGCTGATAGAATCGAATAAATACGACCCGGTCCTCCCGTAGAGGCACCGATAAGAATAAGTGCAGAAATGTTCATAGCGTATTCTATCCAATAAATTCATTATCAAATAGATTATTATGGGTACGTTTTTTGCTTGTTAATATAAAATATCAATCCACATACAATGAGATAATGATGCGCATTAATAAAGCGAGTGAAGCGGTTTTAGCTAAATATGCCGCTCCCAACCAGAAGCTCCACGTTGAGCCCTTCTCTAAAACTCACTCAATAACTAAAAAAGCGTCTTCGCTTCAAGATTTTTATGAAGAGATGCTCTCTAAAAGCCATTGCTTAGTTGAACAAGTTTATAAT
Source organism: Sulfuricurvum sp. (assembly GCF_019163035.1). GTDB lineage: Bacteria > Campylobacterota > Campylobacteria > Campylobacterales > Sulfurimonadaceae > Sulfuricurvum. Next base: position 5,570 of record NZ_JAFLKV010000122.1, on the reverse strand, counting down.
GGAAAAAGTGCCCAAGAAATAGAATTGATGATGATGCAAAACCGTAGGTTGATTGAAAGTCATAAAGCAATACAACGATAAATTATATCTCGTAGTAGTGCGGTTGATACGCCTGATCAAGTTCGGAGAGCTTCATGTTAAACAAAGCTCTCATCTTCTCTTCGATATCGCCCCAAAAGTACTCTAAGATCAGACTTGATCCCATGTTTCCTTCTATTTTATAAAACGGTCCCTCTAATGCTTCAATAATCTCAATCACTTCAATCTCATGGCTCGCTCGGGAGAGTTTATAGCCGCCTGAGGCTCCGCGTATACTGCTTACTAACTTATTACGACGTAAAATAGAGAGAAGCTGTTCGAGATAACCATGTGATATCTGTGTCATAGCCGAAATCTCTCTCACCTGCATGGCACGTGCATGAGGGGCATGTGAAAGAACATGCATCGCCGCCAAACCATAAATAGCCTTTGATGAGAGAGCTGCCATTATTCAAACCCTTTTGGATAAATTTTTTTGACAATATAATAAATTTTGCACGCGATGCAATAGCCAAACAGTAATTCCAAAGCCGCACAAAACAGAAAAATACCGGCAATAAAAGCAACTACATTATCTGCCCCTGCCAAAGACCCAATCAGCAAAGCAATCGTAAATCCACTTCCAAAAAATGCTGCAAGGCGTTTCGCACCAGCATCTTCCATTTTAACTGGTAAAGCAAATCTTTTTTGAATATACAGTGAGCTTATATTAACTGGGCTGTATTGTTTAAATCCATACAAACGTAGTATGAAATCAGCTATCAATAATAGTAAAACAATAGAACTTTGTGTCCATAAAAATGCAACAATACCAATTATTACAAAGAGTGTATTAATTCGAGTAATGGTTGCATCAACTTGTCGAAAAATGAGTGGGCATTGTTGAGACATACTCTTCTCCTAAATTTTTCACCATTTTAATATAGGATTTTTCTATTGTCAACTATTCATACCATATTACTAATGTATAAAATTTGGAGATAAAAAAAAGCGGGAATCAATCCCGCTCTCTATTATTTGCGTTCTTGTATCAGCTCGCGCACTTTTTTTTCTACACTGGCTAATGAATCGAACGGTTTAAGAAGATAATGATCGGCTCCAACCTTATGACTCTGCAAGACTTTGTCGAGCGTTGAATAAGCGGTCATCATAACAACAACACACTCAGGGTCTTTGGCTTTAATCTCTTCGAGCACACTCAAGCCGTCTTTTTGGGGCATCATAATATCAAGTAGTACCCCATCATATTCACCTTTTTTAAAACGACTCAAAGCGGTAAGTGGGTTATCTATATAAGTGGTTTTAAAATCCCCTGACCGCCCTAATCCTTTTTCAAGCATCGTCCCAATGGATTGTTCATCGTCTATGATTAATAATCGTATCATTTTAATCCTCCAAATAGTTTGTCAATTGCACTTCCCATCAAGTCTTCGGTTTTCTCTGCAACTAAGATATCTAATGCTTCAAATACATGATGACTCGCCTCTTCAATCGTTTTAATCCGCTGCTCAATTTGAGTACGAGAACACAGTTTTTTTCCATCACCGCAATCAGCAATTAACGCATTCGCTTGGGAGTGAACAGCCGCATGAGGTTTTTCTAACATGCTGTATGATTTAAGATGACCAAATTGTTCTTTTCCAACCCCTGTATCATACCATTTGCCCAATCGACAGTTATGATGATCAACCGCTTTGAAATTATTTTCTTGACCGAACAAGAACGCATATACATTATTTTTGAAAATAACATGGTCAATTTTTGCCAAATTACTAAAAATATAGTTGCTGATATCCATAATCTCATACACGCTACGCGATGAGTTTCGTTGAAACGTCCCCATACGAGTACTGAGTTCAGAAACTTCCCCTTTGGTACTGGAAACGATCCCTGAGAGCTCTTCGGTTGCACTCTCAATCTCATTGGTATCTTGCTGCATCGATTGAATAACGATCTCAATCTCTTTAGTCGCTTTTTGTGTCCGTTCTGCCAGTTTACGTACCTCATCGGCAACAACGGCAAACCCACGACCATGTTCACCCGCACGTGCCGCTTCGATTGCTGCATTTAGTGCAAGAAGGTTGGTTTGATCAGCTATATCTTTAATCAATGCAATAACGTTGGATACTTCATGAGAACGGGTAACAAGGCTTGCGGTGGTTGAGAGTGTCCCCTCCATTAATTCGGCAAGTTTATTCATATACTCATCAACATGATTAGCAATTTTTAGCCCCTGAACTGACCCTTCAGCCGTCTCACGAGATTGATTTACCATATCTTTGAGTTTCTCTAAGATATCCATAAATACTTTTTGAGTTGCATTTAACGCCTCTTTGATACTGTGCTGATGCATCTCTAACAATCCGCCATCCTCACTACCAACAACCGATGACTTGACCAGAATAAATCCTTTCATTCCATTGCTCAAATTTTTAGTAATGACCGATGCTTCACACTCTCCGACGACTATCTCTTTTGAGTTTTTAGATAATTCTCGTATAACCGCATCTTTATTGGTAATTGATTCACCTCGCGTATTGAAGAATATCGCTTTACCCTGAGCATTTAAAACGACTAATGCCTCTTTGTCACTTAATGCAGCTATCTCTTTGTAAAGCTCTAATTCGGCTTTGAGTTCAGTACACTCTTTTTCCAACCGCTCTTTTTCTTCTCTGAGTTTTTGTGTTTCTCCATCAAACCACATTTGACTTCTCCTCATACGTTTTTAATGATATTTCAAAAGTTGCACCCTGATTTTCATTGCTCACTTTAATAATACCTCCATGCTTTTCGATAATCGCTTTAGCTACGTTTAATCCGATTCCCATGCTCTTTTTTTTATCTCCGCTGATTGCAAAATCAAAAATGCCGTCAAGCATCACCTCTGGTATTCCGCCCGCATTGTCTTTGATCGTAATGGTAATGATTTCTTGATTACAAAAGAAGCAAATATCTATACCACGATTTTCATACGCCATTGTACCCTTTTCAAACTCATCTAATGCATTATTTAGAATTATAATCCACACTTGCTCCAGACGATTTGATATTCCCATGGTAAAACATCCCAATGATTCATAGTTGCTGGTGAGAGAGAAAAGCTCTCCGTTGATACGAATAGGAACGATATGCTTTGAGCGGTTCATAACTATTCTAAGGGCATAAATCAATGTCATATGAACATTACACGGCTTCATCTCTTCTTTTCCTGTACCGGCAAACTCATACATGGAACCAACAATCGACTCTATCCGTGCAATTCCCTCTTGAATCGGTTGAAATAAAGAGAGCGTTTCGGGTAGTTTTTCTTCACATTCCCACTGGAGCAATTCCAAATTTCCTTTAATATACGTGATAGGAGTATTAATCTCATGGGTTATTGCGGCGGCAAGACGTCCGACACTCATCAGTTTAGCATCGTTAATTTTATCCTCTTTTAGCCTTTCCAATGGAGTGACATCGATAAAATAAAGGATATGATACTCTTCGCTGCGAATCATCGGGTTAGGCATTGAACTGATGTGTACTGTAAAAAATTGCTTACTTTGATTTAGGTACTCCATCACCAACCGTCCATCAATCTCGCCGTTGTAAACTTGCATGAAAATAGATTCCAATACCTCTTTTCGAGTTGCCCCGTTTATGGTAATGGGCTTTAATCCTCCGGATGTTTCAGCATACCAAATACATAAAGCACACGATGAGAAGAACTCTTCATTTCTCTTAAAATCATTAACTTCCAAATACTTTTTGTTGACCAAAATTGCTTCATAACTATGATTAAACAGTACCGTCAAAGATGACTCTGTATCAATAAGCTGCTCTACACTGGCTAAAATTGCACGATTAACTTCACTAACATCTTGAGCAATACAAACAATTTCTTCTATTTCTCCATATTTATCACGAATAGCATAAATCGTACTGTCGACAGTTTTTAGTTCACCTTTGGAACTCACTAATTCGATAATACCTCGATAAATTTCTCCTGCTTTGAGCCGTTCACGTACCAATGAACGTAGAAAAACCCAAAAACGGCGTTCCACAAAGCGCATCCAATGACTTCCAATCATCGTATCACTCTGATAATCCAACAATCGGCACAATAAATCATTGACCTCTATAATAAGACCGTTCTCTTCCATTCGGATCAAAAGTGAGGTTTTTGAAATGGCTCCAAACATCAAATTAATTTGATTATAGGCTTTTTGAGCATGCTTTGCCTCTAATGATTGGCGCATTAGCCGTTCTGCTACTTTTTGTACCGCACTGGGAAGTAATGGTTTGAGAAGGTATTTATCAACCCCCACATCGATAGCCTGCAAAAAGAGATCACTCCCATGAGCACTCGAAATCACAACCGTTTTGATTGAAGAATTTTCACTTTTACTGCGACTAATCGTCTCGAAAATATCACTGCTCATCTGCATGGGATGCAAAATGAGAAGATCGATATCCTCATAACTTTCAGGTAAATGACTTTGGATACTTACATGTGCATCCAATTCTTGTAGCACTTCTCCGAAAGGATCATGATAAGGATCGTTATTATCACTCCAGTCGGTTACATATATAATCTGTAGTATCTCAGTCATGTCCCATCATTTTTTTTCCATAATGGTACATTAATTTTATTCATCTGCGTATAATCTTCTTAGGATACAATCACATCAATTATTTTGCTAAGGTTAACATTATGAAAAAAATACTCTTTGCTTTAGTGTTTTGTGTCACATTAAACGCGGATGATATCTACGAAGGAGACGTTAGTGCTACCGAAGCACATGAGATGCAAAAAAAAGGCTCAGCGATCATTGTCGATGTCCGAACTACCCTAGAATACATCTACACAGGTCACGGTGAGGGATTTATTAACATCCCTGCATATGAGTGGACTTATATCCCGAAATCAATCGAAGAGCGGGTAAAAAGTGCCGAATTTGAACTCAAAACCGATAAGCCCAAAGATCACAAAGATATCCAAAAACTCTACGATGCCAAAGAGGTTTTTAATAAAAACTTTGTCGCTGATGTTATGCGGGCGATGAAACTTCGCAACGTCGATTCAGTTATCCTCGTATGTCGAAGCGGACCACGTTCTACTGCAGCCGCAAATCTCCTCGCCAAAGAGGGGATTAAGGCTTATAATCTTGAAAATGGTTTTATGTTCGGATGGAAAGAGGCAAAATTGCCGTATGATGGGTATTGATACCTAATTTATTTTTGAGTAGATTGATGATGAGATGATAGCTCGGAGGGTAGCTATCCCCCCGTTTTTAACTAATGTAATATGGGTGCGAACACCATTACAATTAGAAAAGCTATCATAAATTTGTAAATCAAGAAGGCTATCTCCTTTCAAGAGATGCTACCCGCTTCCACCCTACCTGCCAAAAAAATTGGCAAAAAAAAAGGCGAAAGCCCGAAAGCCCCCGCCTTGCATCTTTCTATCCGCTAGCTACACGGAAAGAGGTTGCACTTCTTGATTACCTTGAAATTATATCACGATTTTTTCATTAATAGCACTAACG
>NZ_JAFLKV010000106.1:18997-21769 GCF_019163035.1 Sulfuricurvum sp. | reverse complement strand
GTGTAAGTATCCGATTCGGCGATCAAATCGTCGATAAAGAGGTTGAGGGAAATGTGATAACAAAAGTCTTGACCAAGCAAGGCGAGATTGACAACCCGTTTATCATTTTCGGAGTCGGGATCGATCCCAATATCCCCTACGCTCGTGACGTGCTCGAATGCGATAAGGGTATTTTGGTTGATGAGAAGATGTGCACCTCCGATGAGAATATCTACTGCGTCGGCGAAGCGGCACAGCTTCGGCAGGGGGGATTTATCGCAGGACGGGTCAAAGAGTGCACGATCCAAGCCGATGTGGCTATCGCGAATCTCCTAGACGATGAGAGCAAAACATTTACCGAAGAGGTATCTATTGACGGGTTAAAAGTGGGATCATTTTTGTTCGCCGATGTCACTGCGACCGATTTTAACCCTAAAGATAGTGAGAATGAAACGATTTTAATCACTCATGGGGATCGTATCGATCAATATATCGTCAATAATGACAGACTGAAACGGTTTATCGGGATCAACACGAATATCGATCTCCTCGCTTTAAAACGGCTGATTGAGAACAACTCACCGATTGATGCGGCGTATCTCTATTCGAACCGTTTGATGTCCGAATACGGGAAACTTGTCTGTAGCTGTGAGGGGGTGCATGAGCTGGAGTTGGTCGAGATTATCAAAGAGAATGCGGTGACATCGTTCGCTGAACTCAAAGAACACTCCAAAGCGGGACGTACCTGCGGACGGTGCAAGCAGGATATTTGCGCGATTATCAGCGCAACTCCCGTCGATCCTGAGGAAGCGGCACGGCTCCGCCAAGAGCGGCTCGATGCGGCTGCTGCGGCGGAACTGGAAAAAGTGCGCGCACGGATCGAAAAATACAACCGACTTCATCCGAAAAATCAGCTGAGTGCCGAGAACTTCCATGAAGCGTTGGAATCGTTCGAGATGAGTCGCGAGTTTAACCATTGGGTCTCGATGATTACCGCATCGATGCATCTGCATCCGCAGTTTGAGGGGGTTGTGGAAGAGGGGGTAACGCAGCTTAACAAAATCCCGATCATTTGGCTGGAACTCTCCGACTGTACGGGTAACTCGGAGGCGTTTATCAAAACTTCTCATCCCAAAGTGGACGATCTGATCCTTAAATACATCTCACTCGATTATCATGAACTGTTGATGGCGGCTTCGGGGGATCAATCGGAGTCCGCTCTGGAGAGTATCCTCCATAATGACAGCGGGAAATACGTCTTGATCGTCGAGGGGGCGGTTCCGTTAGGTCTCGATGGCAAATTTTTACGGATAGGGCCAAAGGGTGAGACGGGGGTCGATTTATTGCGTCGTGTCGCCAAAAATGCCGCAGCGGTAATCGCGGTGGGTTCATGCGCCTATGATGGCGGTGTTGTCGCCGCCGCGCCTAATCCTACAGGTGCCGTTGGTGTGGCGGAAGCGTTAGATCGTAGCGATATTATCAACCTCCCCGGTTGTCCGACCAATCCGATTAATATCGTCGGAACGCTGTTGCAGTACATCATGTTTGATGAGTTTCCGAAACTCGATAGTAAAAACCGTCCCGAATGGGCGTACGGTTTCCGTGTCCATGATAACTGCGAACGCCGAGGGCATTACGATGCCGATGAGTTTGTCCGTGAATGGGGTGATGAGGGGGCGAAGAAGGGGTGGTGTCTTTTTGAGATGGGATGCAAAGGTCCTTATGCCGATCTAAACTGCTCACTCGTGAAATTCAACGAAGGGACGAGCTGGCCGGTACAAGCAGGGCACGGATGTTTCGCCTGCGGTCAGGGGAAAATCGCGTTTGACAGCTATGCTAATAATCGTAAATTACCGGAGGGTGAAAATGAGCACTAAAAAAATTATTATTGACCCGATTACACGAATCGAGGGGCATTTGCGGATTGAAGTTGAAATAGATGAGAATAATGTTGTCACCGAAGCATGGGCTTCGGGTCAGCTGTTTCGGGGGATAGAGACAATTTTAAAAGGGCGTGATCCTCGCGATTCGGGGTTGATCGCTCAGCGTATCTGCGGGGTGTGTACCAATGTCCATTATCGTGCTTCGATTAGTGCCGTGGAAGCGGCGTACAAGATTGAGATCCCTCACAATGCTGAGATTATCCGCAACCTCGTCACCCTCTCGTTGTTCGTTCAAGATCATATCGTCCACTATTATCACCTCCATTCACTCGATTTTGTGGACATTACCGGTGCGCTCAGTGCCGATTGTACGAAAGCCGCCAAAGATGCAGCGTCTTGGTGCGAACACCCCTATCGTAACTCTGACGGTCATCTTGAGGCAGTTAAAGAAAAATTGGAGAGTTTTGTCAAAGCAGGGCGGTTGGGACTCTTTGCCAACGGCTACTGGGGGCACGCATCATATCGTCTCAGCCATGAGGAGAATTTGGTACATATGAACCATTATCTTGAAGCCTTACGGATACAGCGAGAACTCTCTAAAGCAGTGGCAATTTTCGCAGGTAAAACCCCCCATCCTCAAAATCTCGTCGTCGGAGGGGTGACAAGCGTTGCCGATATGCTCAACCCTCAACGCTTAAATGACTTTTTGTTTATCATCAAAGAGACGAGAGATTTTATCGAGCGTGCCTATATCCCCGATATGGTGATGCTCGTCAATGCCTATCGTGACTCTATCAAATCAGGTGAGGGTCGAGCGGTCGGGAATTTCATGTGCTGCGGTGGATACCGATTTGGTAAAGATCAGCAGCTATTTTCAAGCGGCGTTATCAAAGGACATGATTTTGAGAGT
>NZ_JAFLKV010000106.1:0-18897 GCF_019163035.1 Sulfuricurvum sp. | reverse complement strand
CCAAAGAGGGACGCGGAGCGTATGAGGAGTCGTTGATCGGGATTAAACTTGCCGATCCTTCTGCGCCGTTGGAAGTATTGCGTGCGGTTCACTCATTCGATCCGTGTCTCGCGTGCGCCGTGCATGTTATCGATGCAACAGGGCGGGAATTGGGGCAGTATAAAATTTTGCCGGAGTGTTCACTTTAAGTAGATGTGCTGTTTTTTGGTTGTTCGAGTACGAGCGAAACTCTTTTCATGAGGCTTGATAATTCGGAGGCGAATGTCTCCAACGTCGTATCAAGATGATCAGGTCTCCCTTTTTTTAACAGGGTTTCCAGATTTTGTGCATAGTTAAAAAGTAGATCGGCACCGAGATTACCTGCCAATCCTTTGATCGTGTGGGCTTCTCTCGTTGCACTCTCTAAATCATTTTTGTCGATTGCCGTTTTGATACGAATTGCCGCATCGGATTGTGTTTCGACGAATTTCCCCAAAAGTTTGCGGAGTAATTTTTCGTTTCCTGCAACTCTACCCATGGCACTTTTAATATCGATTCCCTCTATTTGAAGTGCATTATTCATCCTGTTTTCCTAGTCTTAAATTTATTTGGCAATAACATCCCATCGTTTGACAAAATCTGAAATTTTACAAAGGACATGGACTCTACTGATTAGCTCATCGGGATCAAACGGTTTGGTTAGATAGTCATCCGCACCTGCATTCATCGCTTTTATGACGGACTTTTTATCGTTTGATCCTGTGAGCGCCATTATGGGGATAAGTTTGGTTAGGCGGTGTGATTTGATGGTTGTTATCGCTAAAAACCCGTCATTATCGGGCATAACAAGATCCATGAGAATGACACAAATTTTTTCTTTGTATACCATCGCCGTAGAAATCGCTGTTCTTGCATCACCTGTTTTAAATACATTGTAACCGGCATTTTCGAGTACACTCCCAATCATTTCTCGATTAATTTGTTCATCATCGACAATGAGAATTAGTTTAGTCACCAGTCAGCCTTATCTGCAATTTATAATAAAATACATTGTAATAGAATAGTATTAAACAAATATTGTGATTTGATTTGTGAATTATCATTCAGAATAGTTTATGAAAGAGTGAACTTTAATTAGGTGTATTTGCTATAATTATGAAAACGAATGTATAGCAGGTAACAATATTGGCACGTCCTACAAAAGAAGAACGTAAAATCTCGATCATGACCAAGGCACTGGAACTCTTCTCCAAAGAGGGATTTTACCAAACGACCATGCCCTCCATCGCCGAAAAAATCGGGATGAGTGTGGGCAATCTTTATAACTATTTCACCTCCAAAGAGATGCTAGCCAAAGATCTCATCCTCTACATCGCCAATATTCTAGGGGAACATATTCGTGCTATTAACGAAAGTGATCGTACGACCCAAGAGAAAATCGAAGCGATTGTTCACATGTATTTTAAGATCGCAAAAGATCGACCTGAGACCATCGAGTACTTTTTACGGGTTTATCTCTCTAATCGCGAAGTATTTCAAAACTGCTGTAGTGGAATGATTTGTGTATCTGCTTTTGTGACGGAAATGATGATCTTCTTCGAAGAGGGCGTTCGGTGTGGTGAGTTGAGAGACCAAGATTTTTTTAGTGCATTCGGTCTTTTTATGGGATATCTTGGTGGGATGGTGTTTATCAATGGTGAAAATATTCTCTCAAAACCGTTAGAAGAGTATGAACACACCATCGCCGAAAATATCTACTATGCCCTCAAAACCCGTTAAACTCCGCGTCATTTGGTTACAAGGAATTACCTGTAACGGTAATACGCACTCATTTTTAAATGATCCCTCGCTAGGGAGTCTATTGGAATGCATTGAATTCATCCATCATCCGCTTCTGCCATGCTCCAAAACACTCAAAGAGGTCGTGAAAAAGCTTCCAAAATCGGATATTTTGATTTTCGAGGGGGCGTACCGAGCTGATTTTGAGCGTGCTGAGATAAGGATGGAGAGCCTTTTGATGAGCCTCGCTCTGAGAACGAAACATATCATTTCCCTGGGTAGCTGTGCGAGTTTTGGAGGGATTTTCAAAGAGTCTGCCTCCGAACATATCAGTGGGATACTCTTTGATAAAGAGAGTGAGAGCGGTCCCTTGCATTCACTGCGCAAAAAAGTGATAACCCTCAGCGGATGTCCCATCCATCCTAAATGGATTAGTTTCGTTATCGATATGATCGTTCAGGGAAAAAAAATCAGTCTCGATGAGTACCGCCGTCCCAAAGAACTGTACGGCTATCTCGTTCATAACGGTTGTTTGCGTAACGAGTATTTCGAGTGGAAAGTGGACAGCGATCATTTCGGAACGAAAGAAGGGTGTTTGTATTATGCCCAAGGGTGCCAAGGTCCCTTTACCCACGGCAGCTGTAACAAGATACTTTGGAACGGCGTGAGCTCCAAAACTCGCTCCGGAACACCGTGCGTCGGATGTACTGAGCCTTCTTTTCCCAGAACGGAACTTTTCACGACCAAAACATACATGTCGATACCCGCAGAGATGCCGTTAGGGGTACCAAAACGGAGCTATCTCGCGTTAGCAGGGGCGGCAAAATCGTTTCATATCAAACGGCTTGAAGGGAAATTGATCGATGATAACTCATGAACTGATCGAGCGGATCGAGGGGGAAGCAATACTCGATTTTAAAACCGACAAAAGCGGAATCGTCGAAGAAGCTGATATTCGATTTGTTCATTTTCGGGGGATGGAGGCTATTTTGGAGGGGCGCAATGCTCTCGATGCCCTCGTGATTGCTCCACGTGTCTGCGGCATCTGCGGACACTCTCATCTCATCGCGGCGGTGCGGATGATCGAGAGCGCTTATATTGATGCGGGATTCTCTCTCACGATCACTCCAAAAGCCCATTCGATTCGTGAAATCACCCTCAAGTGCGAATTGATCCAAAACCATATCAAATGGCTTTATCTCGTGATGCTCCACGAGAGCGGTAAACTCTTGGGAGAAGAGGTAAATGTTTCACTCAAAGCTCTTTATGTTACCTCTCAGATCAACCAGCTCAGTGCTCTTTTCAGTGGACAATGGCCACACAGCTCCTATGCCATCCCCGGCGGGGTGACATGCGATCCGACTCATATCGAGGTAATGCAGGCGTTGAAAATTCTCAGTGAGGTTGAGCAGTTTGTTGGCAAAGAGGTTTTGGGATGTCCGTTAGAGAAGTTCGAGCTTCATCTAAAAAACGATTCGCACCGTGCGTTGGAGGGGGATTTTTCAAAACTTTTGCACCGGTTTGAGCGGTTAAATCTGCTAAACTCAGGAAAAAGCCACGGACGATTTTTGGTTTTAGGAGAGAATGCAGGCTCACTCGATCATAGTGAGCGAAGCGGCGCCGATGTTGCGCTGGTGAGCGAGGACAGTTCTCACACCTTTACACACGGCGGTAAAACGCACGCCAAAAATGCCCTCTACAACGGAGCATTTTATGAGACAGGGCCGCTCGCTCGCGCCCTCATCACTGAGCGTCAGGGTATCGCATCGCTCTATCAGCGCTATGGGGATTGTGCACAGACACGTTTGAGTGCCCGTATCGATGAGATGGTAACTTTGATAGCTCATGTTCGCTTATTGCTCACATCTCTTGACCTCTCGCAACCCTCATTTATCCCTCCCTCTCACATCGAGAGTATCAGCGGCTCTGGGGTAGGGATCGTCGAAGCACCACGCGGATCGCTGATCCATCGTGCCCGAATTGAGCGGGGGAAAATAGTAGAGTATTCGATCATCACCCCGACACAGTGGAATCTCGGCAACGGCACAGCTTCGAATCTCGGCGTGGCACAAAGGGCGATGATCGGAGCGGAATCAATTACGAAAGCGTCACTGATCTTTCGCACCTTTGATGTTTGCTCGGTGTGTACGACGCATTAAAAGAATATTTAGGATGCAAAAATATTTATTGATTTTGCAGTATAATTTAACAATTTACGAGAGGAGGGGTTAATGATACTCAACATGGACACATTAAAAGATGAAATCATCGAACGTCTAAAACCTCTCGATCCCGATAAGATTATTCTCTTCGGCTCGTATGCCTATGGAACCCCCGATGAAGAGAGTGATATTGACCTCTTTTTGGTCAAAGACATCGATCCCTCTCATGCCCGTGAGTATCGGTTGGCTGCACGAAAGCAGTTACGTGATTTGATTTTCAAACATGAGATCGGATTTGACGTTTTGGCGGCTAGCAACAATTTCCTCCATAGCCGTGAGGATCATTTTTACCGAGTAGATATTCTACAAAACGGAAAAATACTCTATGCCAAATAAAACGAGTGCGCTCGAATGGCTAAGAATCGCGTATCATGATCTCCTCTCCGCTACGATTTTATATCGTGCCGAACACTTTACCGACAGCATAGGAAATGATCTACAGCAATCTATCGAAAAGATTTTGAAATCGATTAGTGCCTATCATAGTGCGCCGATTAAAAAGTCGCATGATCTGTTGGAAATCTACGGATCATTGAAAGATACTTTTAACCTTCACTCAGATGAACTCGCCTATTTGGAACGTGCTACCGAGTATTTCAAAGAAGACCGCTACCCAAACCCCTATTACAGTCTACCTCCACGCGAAGAGATCAAAGAGGTTTTGGATTTTACGAATACTCTTTTCGAGAGAGTTTGCGGATTGTTGGATATTTCTATTGATGAGATAAAAGCGGAGTAGATTTCTTCCTCTTGCCCACTATCATGAGTGGGAACGCATACAAGTGTAAAACAAAACGATCCAACTCAGGAGAGTAGGATCGAGAAAAGAGAAACTATGAACAAGGATATAAAGTGGCAAACAATTGGAATATTCCTGTATGGCTCGAAAAAGAGGTAAGTGAACGTGATAAAAGGTGTGTTTATTGCGGTGCGGAATTTACACCTGCCAAAATTTCAAAAAAAACAGCCGCAAGCTGGGAACACATTATTAATGATGCTAAAATCATTACGAGAGAAAATATTGCTTTATGCTGTTGCGGATGTAATGCTAGTAAAGGGCAAAAACAACTCTCTGTTTGGTTACAAACACCTTACTGTAAAGAACGCTGTATCAGTCCTGAAACCGTTGCCCCAATTATTAAAGAAGCGATCATGAGCGGATTATAAAAGGCACTAAGATGATCACCAACAATATGGACGTATTCGCCGAAAAATTCGACAACGTTGATGTCCACGGCAAAAAGATCACCAAAGCGGAATTTGATGACTGCACGTTCGTCTCCTGCGATTTCAGCGAGACCTTTTTCTCCTCCTGCAAATTTACCGAATGCCGTTTCGAAAACTGCAATCTGAGCCTGATGAAACTCACCAGTAGCAAAATGAGCGATGTCGAGTTTGTCTCGTGCAAGATGATCGGGATCGATTGGACGATGGCGGATTGGAAGAGTTTGCTCAATGCCGATCCACTCCATTTCCGGGAGTGTATTCTCAATGACAGCAATTTTTTCGGTCTAAACTTGGAAGGGTTAGTGATGCGGGAGTGTCGAGCTAAAGAGGTTGATTTTCGCAACGGAACGTTTCAAAAAGCGGACTTTAGTTTGAGCGATTTCAAAGGGGCACTGTTCGGTAATACCCACCTCGAAGGGGCAAATTTCACCGACTCCTCCAACACCTCTATCGATGTACGCTCCAACCATCTGAAGGGGGCGGTTTTCAACCGCTATGAGGCACTGTTTCTGCTCGAATCGATGGGAATAATATTAGTAGATTAAATATTTTTTCTCTTTATTATTTCCTATCGTTAGTCCTAAAAATATATAACAAACTATCTTTTTAAATTAAATTTTACTTTTTAAATATTCGTTTAAGTTATCCAGACGTACAATACTGAATGATTGTTCATTAAATATTTGAGGAGGGGATTATGTCCGATAGAGTAGAAGCGGTTAAAAAGCTGTTCACTTCGAAAAGTTCGCGCGTTGAAACGAACAAAGGTGATACATATTATCAAGACCTGTTCGAAAAATGTGAGGCACGTTTGAATGAGATGCGTGCTCAAACACCTGCGAACAAACTCGATTTTACCGATCTTTTAGAAGAGAACGGAATTGATCGACGTGAGTTTATGAAATGGGCGAGTGCAACGACAGCGATGTTGATGCTTCCTCCGATGTTTACACCGTTAGTTGCGGACGCTGCGGTGATGATGAATCGCGCTCCTGTTATTTGGTTGGAACTGCAAGATTGTGCGGGTAATTCTGAAGCTCTTTTACGTGCGGATGGACCAAAAATCGATGAGATTGTCCTTGACATCATTTCCCTCGAATTCCATGAAACGCTTCAAGCCGCTTCAGGGCATCAGGCTGAGAAACAGCTCGAAGAAGCGATGGAGCATTTCAAAGGTAAATACTTGCTGTTTGTAGAGGGTGCTATCCCAATGGGTATGGACGGTCAATACGGAACGATCGGGATCAAGGGTGAAACATTCCATGATCACCTTGTTCGCTGTGCCGAAAATGCCGCAGCGGTTATTGCGGTCGGAAGCTGTGCAACATTCGGAGGGATTCCAGCTGCTGCTCCAAACCCTACCGGTGCAGTTGGAGTTATGGATGTTATCAAAAACAAACCCCTTATTAATATTCCGGCGTGTCCGGCAAACCCTGCCAATATGGTCGGTGTCATCTTGCATTACGTATTAACTGGACAAGTACCTGAACTCGATTCACTACTTCGTCCTAAATTCGCATTTGGTTACCGTATTCATGATAACTGTGAACGCCGTGCACACTTCGATGCAGGTGAGTATGTTGAAGAATGGGGCGATACAGGGGCTCAAAACAACTTCTGTCTCTACAAAATGGGATGTAAAGGTCCGATGACGTTTAACAACTGTTCCATCGTCCGCTACAACGAAGCGGTCAACTGGCCAATCGGAGTAGGACGTGGATGTATCGGTTGTTCGGAACCGGATTTCTGGGATAAATACGCGTATGAGCGTCCAATGGCGGATGCGAAAATCAAAGCACCGACAGGCGGCGTTGAAAAAACCGTTGACGAATTTGGTTTGGGCATGTTGACCGCAGCCGGTATCGGTATTGCGATTCACGCCGCAGCGAGTGCCGTAGCAGGTAAACGAGAAAATTCAGGAGAGAGCCATGAGTAAACATATTGTAGTAGACCCGATTACCCGTATTGAGGGGCATTTACGGATAGAAGCGGTTATCGACGATAACAACACGATCGTAGATGCTTACAGTGCTTCGACGATGTTTCGTGGTATTGAAACAATTTTGCAAGGGCGTGATCCACGTGACTGTGGGCTTTTGGCGATGCGTATTTGCGGTGTTTGTACCGGTACTCACTATCAACGCTCCATCGAAGCGGTCGAAGATGCATTTTCTATTACGATCCCTAAAAATGCCCGTATCGTTCGTAACCTTATCCAAGGTGCGTTGTATCTGCATGACCACGTCGTTCACTTTTATCATCTTCATGCACTCGATTTCGTTGATGTTGTTTCAGCATTATCGGCTGATCCGGTTAAAACAGCTGCAGAAGCTCGTAAATGGGCAAGCGTAGCAGGTACAACTCCGTATATCGATGGTGAGAGTGAGTTTAAAGCGATCCAAGAGCGTGTGGCAAAATTTGTTAAACAAGGGCGTTTGGGGATTTTCGGAAACGGCTACTGGGGCAATCCTCACTATAAACTTACCCCTGAGCAAAACCTTATCGGTGTTGCTCACTATTTGCAAGCACTTGATGTTCAGCGTGATATGGCAAAAATGCAGGCGATTTTCGGTGGTAAAAATCCGCATCCACAATCAATTGTTGTCGGTGGTGTAACATGTGTACAAGATATTCAAAATCCTGCCCGCTTGGCTCTGTTCAAATCACTCCTTCTCCAAGGGACTAAATTTATCAAAGAAGCGTATTTACCAGATGTTTACATGGCGGGAACCATGTATGCTGGCGAAGCAACCGATTCTAAAGCGACATTCAGTGAGCTTGTCGGAGGAAAAGGAGTCGGCGGAACCGGCGGCGGATTGCTTAATTTTATGAGTTACGGTGATTTCCGTCTTGATGATACGGGTTTTTATAAATCAGCACTTCTCTTCCCTAAAGGGGTTGTGATGGGTGGAGATATCTCCAAAGTCCTTCCGTTGGATGAAGCAAAAATCATGGAAGACGTGACTCACTCATGGTACAAAGGGGACAAGCCTCTCCATCCGTATGATGGAGAAACAATCCCTGAATATACCGGACTTGATCGTCGTGAAAATGGAGATGCTTATCTCAAGACAAAAGAGAAATACAGTTGGATCAAATCACCGATTTATAACGATGCTCGCGTCGAAGTAGGACCGTTGGCACGTATGGTTATTGGTGTGGCGGCAAAAGATGAACGTATTACCAAATACGTGACCAACTTCCTCAAACGGGGTAATCTTCCGGTTACAGTCCTCTTTAGTACTGTTGGACGTACTGCAGCTCGTGCTGTCGAAACTGAATTGATGGCAGATGTCATGGTTGAGTGGATCGATGAGCTTACTAAAAATGTCCTCTCCGGGGATAAAAGCACATGGACTGAGTTTGATTTCGATGAGGTAAGTGTCAGTGCAAAAGGTCGCGGTATGGCGGAAGCTCCTCGTGGAGCACTCGGTCATTGGGTACGTATTGAGAATGGAAAGGTAGCAAATTACCAAGCAATCGTTCCATCAACATGGAATGCGGCTCCTCGTGATCATAAGAATCGTATGGGAGCGTACGAAGCGAGTTTGATCGGGACAAAAGTAGCTAATCCTGAACAACCGTTAGAGATTATCCGTACGATTCATAGTTTTGACCCTTGTATCGCTTGTGCCGTACACGTTGTCGATACCAAAGGTAAAGAGCTTGCTGTTTACAAAGTAGATACCTCTTGCAGTATCTAAGGAGATAATCATGGAACGCTCTTATAAACAAGTCAAACGCATGACACCGGCAATGCGCATCATCCATTGGGTGAATGCGATTTGTATGATCGGTGCTATTGCAACAGGACTTTACATCGGTCATCCGTATTATCAGACATTAATTGCCGATGGTGCCGTTGATAAATATGTTATGGCATGGAACCGTTACGGGCACTTTATTATTGCGATTATTTTTGATGTTACGTCAGTCATCATCGCCTATTTGTACTTTTTCAGCCGTTTTGAAAAACCGTACAAAAAATTAATTCCAAACGCTCAAAATATTAGTGAATTTAAAGCAGTATTAATTAATTTATTGACCCTTAACCGTAAAAAAGAGTTTGATTCATCTCATGCAGACAGTTTCAATACTGTCTATTTTACGATTTTTCATATACTGCTCATTTGGATGCTTCTCACGGGACTTCAGATGTATGTACATGGATTGGGGTCAGGAATCAGCTCTATCGGAGCGTGGTGGCCTTGGATGCTTCATCTGGTTACCGACTGGACAATTCCGGTTACGGGTGGAACTTTGATGGATGTCCGCATCGCACACCATATCACAATGTGGCTGATCGTATGTTGGGTAGTGTTTCATATCTATTACCAAATCTGGAGAACTATTTTCTGGAAAGAGGGCGATATCTCAATCGTTATTAGTGGAACGAAATTCGTCAAAGAATAATTTAGATAACTAACTATCTCTCGTCATTCCCACGTAGATGGGGTGTGACGAGAGAAAATAGTCTTTTTATCACTTTCAAATATGAATGTGATCAAAGTACTATACTTTTATCAAAGGTTCATCATGGCATTCGCATTGGAGTTGATAACTCCGTTCTCCCAACCCACTATCAAAAATTATCTTATTTCAATCATCCGAAGTTTCGGTATTAAAGCGGTTGTTCATCAGCAAAAAAACAAAATTATTTGTGCGTTTGATAGCAGTGATGAAAAACTCCAATCGTGTTTGGAGATGATCGCTTCTACGCTTCCCGCTTCGTGTTTTATGAGCAGTTCACAGCACTATGAGTTAGAGGGGGAACCCGAATCACTCCCTGATTTCGAGGTGGAATATCCTGCATCACTCGGATTATGCCCCTCGTGTCAAAAAGAGATGTTTGACCCATCATCCAAACGTTATTATTACCCTTTTACCCAGTGTACCCATTGCGGTGGGCAATATGCATTTTTCGAACACTATCCCTATGTGCGTGAAAATACCGCATTAAAATACCTAAAACCATGTCCTAAGTGTGATGAGGAAGCTAAAACTCTCGGGCGTCGCGAGAAACAGGTTTTGAATTCTTGTCATGAGTGCGGCATCCCCGTGAAATTGATTCACAAAGATAAAGAGCGCTACGCCAACGATGCAGGGAGTTTCAGAACATTGTTTGAAGTTGCCGGAAAAGCGTTGCGCGATGGCAAGACATTGCTCATGAAAACGACGATGGGGTATCGATACTTTTATCGTGCCGAAAAGTTGAAACCAAAATCGGTGCTGATGTTGGCAAATGCGATGAAAATCACCGACTATTGCTCTCTCATCAATGATGAATTTAACGCATTGCTTAGTATCGAACGTCCGATATTGCACGTAGCGCTCAAAGATGAAGCTCTGCGTGAAACTTTCGGAACATCGGTTGATGTCAAATATCCCGATGAGGGGTTTTCGATCCTTCTTGCCAAAGAGCTAACCCTTTTGGGATTGGATTATATTGTGTATGAAGCGCTGGAACATCCGTGTCAAGCTGATTTTGTGATGGACTTTGATCTGGAAATCAACACTCAGAGCGATATGCGTCTGTTTATTAACAAGGACATTAAATTTATCGCATCAGGTGAGAGGGTTTCCTTTCCTTCACGTCTTCCCTACGGTACTGATACCCTAAGCATTGCGAATGGACTGGTGGGGATCAAAGATAATCGTGGAGTAATGTTCGATCAAATGGGTCGCTTTGAGGGTGCATCAACGCTGAAAGTCAATCAATTGGATTCCGAAACAGCCGCAGTAGAGTCAGCTAATTTTCATCCTATAAGTTCCGATGAAGCCTCGTTTATGTCGGTGATCGCCGAGCATAACAAATTCGGAACCAAAGTCGTGGGTGCTTATTTCGAGGGGGAACCGTCGTTTCTCTATTATGACGGTAAAAAAGTGATTCGGGTGGTCCCGCCGAAACACTTCAGCGGGAGCGGTATCATCGAAGCGATGCGAGGATTACGCGAAGGGTCGGATCGGCTTATCGAGAGTGTCGAAAAAAACCATCCGCAGTTGCATGAAATTTTGGTGAGAATCGAAAATAGCAATGTGAATCTTTTTGAAGCGACAGCGATGATTTTGGGGCTCGAAGAGGAGAGCTTCGAGGGGGTTGTAAAAGAGGCGCTGAAGTTCATCGGTAAAGGGGGACTCCAGATCGATACCAAGGTGGAGGATAACCGTTTCAACCATGTCGCATTTTTGGCGAGTATCATTAGTTACCGCCTCGCGGGTGTCGGTTCAGTTTATTTAAGCTATTCTATCTTCGAATCTTTCGGAGACTATTTTAGTGAACTGCTCACTGAGATAAAAGGGAAAACGAAAGCAACCGATATCGTGTTGTGCGGGTCGTATTTCGCGGGACAATCGCTTTTTAGCCGTCTACAGAGAAATTTGAAAGCAACTCCGGTTTTGATGAATACGAGTTATCCGATCGGGAAGGAAAATTGCGTTGTCGGTGGAGTCTTTTTATAAAATCACCATCAAAGGGATAGTTCAGGGGGTCGGATTTCGCCCGTTTGTCTATCGAGAAGCGATTCGTCATGGTATCTGTGGATTCGTCTGCAATACTCCTGATGGAGTTATAATCGAAGCGCAGGGGAAAGAGTGCGACGCTTTTATCAATGCTCTTCAACACAACCTCCCTGAGCGTGCCCGTATCGATTCGATGGAGTGTGAACCTTCCTCCTTTACGCAGTTCAGTGATTTTCAGATTCGTGAGAGTATTTTGGGGGATGGGGGTGTCGCTATCCCTCTCGATACCGCGTTATGCTCGGCGTGTCAAGCCGAGATGGATGATCCGAACAATCGTCGTTTCCGCTATCCGTTTATAAACTGCACTGATTGTGGTCCCCGTTATACGATTATTCAAACCCCTCCCTATGATCGTGTCCGCACCTCGATGAAACATTTTACGATGTGCTCTGAGTGTGCCGCCGAGTACACCGATCCCTCCTCTCGACGTTATCATGCTGAACCGATCAGCTGTAAAGAGTGCGGTCCGAAACTCACTTTTTTGGATATTTGCGGAGATGAGATAGTCGGTGATCCGATTGTGCTTGCCGTGGATATGCTCAAATCGGGAAAAATCATCGCCCTCAAAGGGCTGGGGGGATTTCATCTGATGTGCAATGCCATTTCAGATAGTGCCGTGGCGGAACTACGACTGCGCAAACACCGCAAAGCTAAACCGCTGGCGGTGATGTTTGGCTCTATAGAGCAACTTGAAACATATGTATCGATCAATGAAGTAGAAAAAAGCCATATTACGGGAGCGATCAAGCCTATCGTGATTGTCGATGCGCTGAAAGGGACAAATCTATCCCCTCAGATTGCCCCCTATATTGACAGGTTAGGGGTATTTCTCCCCTATACCCCGCTTCATCGATTGTTATTTGAGCATATCGATTTTCCCCTCGTCGCGACAAGTGCCAACATCAGCGATGAGCCGATTATGATTCGCAGTAGTGAAGTAATCAATCGCTTGAGCCATGTCGTTGACGGTATCCTCGATCATGATCGAGTTATTATTAATGCCCTCGATGATGCAGTCGTCCAAATTGCTGAAGGTCGCCTTGTAATGCTACGGATGGGGCGGGGATTTGCACCGCATACCTTTGCCTTAGCCAGCCCACTACAAAACGATATTTTAGCTCTCGGTGCCCATCAAAAAAGTGCGATTGCACTGGGAGTCAAAGAGAACATGATCCTCAGTCCCCATATCGGTGATCTGGGAAGTGTGGAAGCCGATGGGTATTTTGAGCGGACGGTGCAGACGTTCAAACGATTTTATGACGTTGAACCCTCAGTGCTTGTACACGATCTCCATCCGCAATACGCTTCGAGTGTATTTGCTGTGTCGCAAAAAAAAGAGCATTACGGCATCCAGCACCACTATGCCCATATTCTCGCCTGCATGGCGGAGTATGGATTGTGTGAAAGGGTGCTCGGTTTTGCGTATGATGGTACAGGATACGGAGCGGATGGGAGTCTGTGGGGGGGAGAGGTGATGATCGCCGATACCCACGGTTATGAGCGAATTGGTTTTTTAAAACCATTTGCCCTTTTGGGTGGAGACAAAGCGATTAAAGAACCACGACGGATTGCATTATCGCTGTTGTTTGAGAATTACACTCTCGATGAGGTGATGAGCTTAAAATCACCGACGGTGGAAGCCTTTTTACCCCATGAGATCCGAACTCTGCACCACATGTGGCTCAAAAATATCAACGCTCCCCGCAGTTCATCGATGGGAAGACTTTTTGATGCGGTAGCGTCTCTAGGGGGATTTGTCCAAAGTCTCGATTACGAGGGGCAGGGGGGGATGATGATGGAATCGTTTGTGGACGATTCCATCATAGAACCGTTTGCTTTTGAGGTAAATGATGGGATGATAGACCTCTCCCCAATGGTTCGAGAAATTATCTCTCTAGAGGGGGATAAAACACAGATTGCCAGCCGTTTTATTTCTACGGTAGAAGCGATCATGAGCTATTATGCCGATCAATATCCTGCATTGCCGATAGTTGTCGGAGGAGGGGTATTTCAAAACCGCGCTTTGATGGCACGGCTCTATCGCCGCTTCGGTGAGGGGCGATTTTATGTCCAACAGCAAACGCCGATTAATGATGGATCGATTGCATTGGGACAGCTGTATTATGCGGTGCATAATATGGAAAAAGGAAGACTTTGAATACCAATGAGGGGATAGTGTGAGTAGCAGTTATACAAACAAAACAATAAAATTTAGTATACATTTAGTTTATAGAGACTATCATTACATTGATAGAGCCTCCCAAGCCTCTTTACAATGCTCACAGGGGGAGGACTATAAATGACTTCTCAATTTCCCCAATCTTATAACAAATCCTTTAAAACCATAGATGAACAAATCGAACTGCTAAAATCTCGCGGTATGTTGTTCCGTGATGAAAGTCAGGCAAAACATCATCTGCTCAATCTCAACTATTACCGACTGAGCGGATATTGGCTCCCTTTTAAACAACCCGATGATTCTTTTAATCCAAATCTCTATTTCGAGGACATTATCAATATCTATATGTTTGACAGCGGTTTAAAAGCGCTGTTGTATCAGGCATTGGAAATGATAGAAATATCGGCGAAAACGAAGTTTGCTTATTATCTCTCCCAAGTGCATGGGTCACACCCGCTCAAAACGGAAAATTTCACCAATGAGTATCATTTCGCCCAATCGTATGCAAAACTACAATCTGAGATAGAACGGCAAAAAGAGCGAAACTTTATCAAACATTATCGGGAAAAATATGCTGAGGAGCTTCCTCCGTTGTGGGTGTGTGTCGAAGTGATGACATTTGGATTGCTCTCGCAGTTGACGAAAAATATCAAAAATATAAAGGTCAAAAGAGCTATTGCACGGTGTTATGATTTGGATATGAGGATTTTCGAATCGGTACTGTATCATCTCTCAACAATCAGAAATCACATAGCACATCATAGCAGGCTCTATAATCAGACATCCGAAATTACGTTTGGAATACCAAAAATTTTAGAGGATCAGTGCAATAAAAATCAGTTGGGATCACTCTATAACACGATTGTGATATGTGACTATATTGTAAAGAAAATCGATCCGAAAAGTAGCTTGTTGGCAGATGTTGAGACGTTAGCAGAAAAACATGGGATCGATAAGTGTGTAATGGGGTATAAAAGCTAACGAGATGTATTTAATCAAAAGTAGATATAACACAAAGGAAACAAATGGACGCTAAAGTAGCCCTAATCGGTTCGGGGAACGCATTTTTTATGGATGAGGGGATCGGTTTATACGCCGGTAAGTACTTCAAAGAGAATTTTACATATGAGCCTGCATTAGACATTGTAGATGGGGGAACACTCGGATTTCGTCTCATGCCATTACTCCAAGAATATGAGCATGTACTGATCGTCAACACCAGCTCTGATGATGCACAAGCAGTGGGGACAATAGTGGTGATGAGCGGTGATGAACTTATAGAACATCAAGGGATCAAAAAAACGGCAAATGAAGTAGAGATTACCGAAATGCTCCAAATCTGTTCAATGGCAAATCATTGTGCGTCAACGACTATGGTGAGTATCGTCCCTGAAGACATCATTAGTGTCTGTGTCGATGTGACTCCAGCATTACGTGCACATTGGGAGAACTATATCGAGATGATCGTAGTGGAACTCGCCAAATGTGGTATAAGTGCTACCCCAAAAAGTGACGTTATGAGCTTGGATGAGATCATCGAGCAGTTTTCTAACCCTAGCATCGAACACTCCAAAGGGTTCTGATGCGCACGGTGGTATTGGGGGTCGGGAACGTTTTGGAAGAGGATGACGGGATCGGTATTTACGCGTGTGCTTATCTAAACGCTAACTATACCTTCACCCCTGACATAGAGATTATCAACGGTGGAGTCGAGGGGATCAATTTGCTCAACCTCTTTATGGAGAATGACCGTATTGTTATCCTCGATACGATCAATCTTGACGATGAGGCAGGGAGTATCTACAATATCCCCTCCTATGAGCTAAGCGGCTATGGGCTCAACAGTGGCGGAGCGCATGAGGTAGGGGTGATGCAATGTTTGGATATGATCGAGCTGATGGGACACCCGCTCCCCGAATCGAATGTTATCGGAATCATCCCCAAAAGTATCACGTTTCATATGGGACTGAGCGATGAACTGAACGGACACTTTACTAGTTATATAAATACAGTTATTAACTACTTAAAAACTATAAATATCTGTTCTAAACAGAATGAATTTCAAAAAAGTTTACATGAAATTATCGAAAAATTTAAATATCCGAGCCGTTAGGGTGAAAATAGAGCTGTTCTAAAATCGCTGAACGATCCTCAAAGGGCGTGTTGAATTTAAACTCAACCTCTTTGAGGTAGTAGGGAAAATGCTCGGCACTTACCCCTTTAAAAGCAATAATAGAGTGTTCAAAATAGTGCCAAAATTTCGTGATAGCATTGTCGTGTTCGGAAATTTTGATGATTTTACTGGTACGCATAAATTTGGAAAACTCTTTATGGTAGACGTTTTCGAGATTGTCTTCAATGAATTGTTGTTTGAACATTCCTAAAGAGGGCATAAGAAGGGTATAAACTCTCTCTCCATAACTAAAAGTTAAAAAATTATGAGAATCAAAAATAGCCGTTTTATCGTGCCGTTTGGACTTTTCAATGTAGAGGTATTCTTCGTACTGTGAGTCGGAGCTACGGTGGAGATGGTATTGTTCTTCGCAATATTCGGCACATAGATGGCGAAATTTTTGATAATACTTCAACACACTACCATAACTAAGATTGAGTGATTTGGAGGCAGAGAGGGCATTTTCATCGTCACTAAACGCTTTGATCAATGTGTTAATCTGATGGATACGTTGAGGGCTGTATTTTTTTTTGCAGACGGAGCATTTGACCATACCATCATTCAGATGATAGAGGGTGTGATGGCAGTAGATGCAGTTGGTGTTCATAAGAGACATTGTAGCAAAAAGACTACGCCGTCGTTAAAATGTCCAAAGCAAGCTTGTGACGTAGGAACTATCGGATTTCTTGATATCCACAGGAGGCGCGCTGTCATAACCGTATTTTGCCGTAAGAGAGAGATTTAATTTACCGTATATCGGTACGATCAGCTCCAGTGTCTGCAACGAAACGTAATCCGAGGTATCGTCGAATTTCGGTTGAAAATACCCTACAAAGCTAAGTTTTGTGGTGTTGGTGAATGTCTGAGTCCATGCAAGGTAGCTGTTAAGACGGTTATTATTTTCATTCGGATTGATTTGCGGGTGAGTATAATCGATTTTCTCCGCCATCGCGCCGGCACCTGCATACCCTTTTCCCCACTCATCGGAATTGAGAAAACGCCAGCGCGCTCCCGCACCTATGAGCGAGCGTTCATTAATATCTTTGAATTTGTCCTGCTCGCTTTGGAGGAAGAGTTCACCAATCCACTCTTTGCCCTCATCTATAGCATGGATATAACGTAAATGGGCATAGATTTTATCTTCATTTTTCGTCCCGTTTGATTTGGCGTAATCGTAGGTAAATGTCCCCCACGTGACATAGTCGATTCCCTGATCGTACTGTACTTGCAATCCCAAAGAATAGTCATCTTTTTCGGTATTGCCGCTTTTGGAACTGAGCGATCCCGAAACATTGCCGCTTAAGCCCGGTTTTGAACCGATATCGACGGGAGCAATGGTGACGAGAGCAAACAGAGAGGTTGAAATTAGGAGGAATAAGAGCGAACGCAATAGAAACCTTTGTGAAATAAATGTGCAATTATAGCTTATGCGTGAGTGGGAGGCTGTTAACACCGTTATTATTAGGTTAAATGATATGTATCTCATCAGTGATATACTGCTCTTATAAGAGATAAAGGAGATTATATGAAATCAAAAATTTTGAACGCCGTATGTGTTGGCTTAGTAACGGTAACTCCTATAGTTTGGGGGATGGATATGGGTGAAAATCATTCCCACCCGAAAAGTACGGCTGTATCTGAGAATACGATCCATGCCAGCGGGACGGTAAAAGCGATTGCTGAGAACCACGAAAGTGTCCGTATTTTTCATAATCCCATTCCGGAACTGCGATGGTCATCGATGGTGATGGCGTTTGACGTTATCGATCATGAGTTGACCCATCCGTTGTCAGTCGGGGATCGAGTCGATTTTGAATTTATCCAAAAAGACGGAAAAAATGTCATAGTACGGATGAAAAAACAATGAAATACGGGGCTTTTCTCCTCATATCGATAGCGCTTTCTCTCAGTGCGGATCAAGGGGCGAAGTCGCCAGTTTCAGCGGATGGTGCAGAAGGGAAGAGCGTGTATGTTCCCCTAAATCCTCCGATTGATCTTCGTGAAGAATCCCGTGTTCAGGAACGTGATCAAAATACGACCCGTCCGGAGGGAAAACAATGAGAAAAGTTGTCGTTTTTTCATTCGCAGCAGCGGTACTTTTCTCCGGTTGTTCGACCCTTTCTCAAAGCGACGTATTTGATTCGATGAATCAGCTGACTTCCTCAAAAGGCTCGGGAGAGTTGACGTGGATCAAATCCGCAAAAGAGGAAGAAGCGGTTCGCTCTGAGGTGGAGAGGTTGTTAAAAGAGCCGCTCAGTGAAGAGAATGCCGTTCGGATAACCCTCATCAACAATCGCGCCTTACAGCAAACGTATGAGCAAATCGGAATTTCCCAAAGCGATCTCGTCCAAGCGGGGTTAATGAGTAATCCGTTGCTCGGTTATTCCATCGGGCGTGGCGGCGGTATCCGTCAATCGGGAGTGACTCTGGAGCTCGCTTTTTTAGATCTGCTGTGGATACCGCTACGCAGGGAACTCGGAGGATTGGCGCTCGAAGAGACGAAACTGAGTGTCGGTGATGCGGTGTTACAAACGCTTCGGGATGCGAAAAAACGATATATCGATGCACGGGTGGCGGAAGAATCGGTTCGGCTGAATGACGATGTCCTCAAATCGCACGAAGTATCGTTGCAGTTGGCGACGCGTCAATACACCGCGGGGAACTTATCGAAGCGTGATGTATTGAAAATCCAAGACGAATACGCCCATGCACGGCTTGAATCGATCCGCCTCAACCGAGAGAGTGCAATCGCGCGCGAAGCTCTCAATAAACTCTTAGGGATTTATGGGGAACAAACCTACTACACCCTCTCCAAAGAG
>NZ_JAFLKV010000026.1 GCF_019163035.1 Sulfuricurvum sp. | reverse complement strand
GGAGCGTGCTTATAACGATCAACGGCGATCACTTCGATCCCGAGACGCTGTGCCTCGATTGCCACTTCTTTTCCGAGTTCGCCTGAACCCAACAACATAATTTTTTTGGAATTGGTTTTGAGAGGTGCGCTAAAGAGCATGGGTATAGCCTTGTGCAAAATTTATTACACTAAGTTTATCACAGGGTTAGTAAAGGTTTTGTTACAAAGGGAAAAGTTGAAGAGGAAGAGGGTGTAACCCAAGCGCCGAAGCGCAAGAGATTACAGGCGAGATTCGTAACGTCGCATCATATAGAGACGTTTTAACATCTTTTTGCGAGCGCTGATTTTGAACTGTTTACGTTTTTCAGTCTCTGTAACATGGTTACGACGAGCACGGGCTTCAGTAACAATCAGATTACGATCTGTTTGTTTCTTGAAACGACGGTAAGCAGCATCAAAGTTATCATCTTGGCGTAAGATAATTCCAGGCATTCACATCACCTACTTTCTATTTAAAATTTTTCGAACTGGAATTATAGCGCAACTTTCGCGTAAATAAGGTTCGTTAGGTTATGATTTAATTATTAATTATTAGAATTATAAATTTGGAGTTTCAAATGAGTCCACGAAAAATATTGATGTGGTTAGTATTTATAGGGATGATGGTTCCCCCTATGGCATGGATTCTCTTTTTACTCTATTCTACCCTCTTTACTTTGGATGAACTCATCACTATTTTGTTCTCCCCTCAAATGTTGATCTATATGGTCGTTGCCACAACTATTATGCTAGTGGTATTTAATACATTTTTGACAAAAATTGAATCCGCTATTCGCAATCTCTCCTCCTACGAAGAGAGCGTTTCTCTCATTTCAAAAATGCCGTACTTTTTTTTAATCGGTCAACTTTTTTATATTCTTCCCGGACCAATCTCCGTATTATGGGGAAAATCTTTTATGACGTTAGAGCGCTTTATTTTTGCTCAAGCGGCAGTGTTACCACTCCTTTTACTCTTCATTATTCCTGTTTTTATCTTTTTTGTTATACGTTTGGAGGAGTGGACTGCCCCCATAGCACTCAGCGAACGCCATCCCTTCATCTCGTTCGGGAAAAAAATGACGCTAGCCATTTTTACGACCTTAATCGGAACAACCGTTATTATGGGATTGCTTAACGTTATTCTCTTTTCTATGCATCACACCAATCCATCGATTATTATCAACAAAAACATCGTTATTGGAGTCATAGGAGTAGCCATCTCAGCACTTAATGTCTCTCTCCTAGTAGCACAGGTTTCACGTCCGATTAAACATCTCAACCATAACCTCAAAACCGATATTTTTAATCTCACTAAATCGTTCGTCGGTTCTACCCGTGATGAAACGGGGATGATGATGGACAGCCTAAACCGCTTCATTGCCGAAATCGAACACTCTATATCTCATGCAAAATCGATTGCAGCGGATAACCTTTCGGCAGCACACCGCCTCGATTCAATCAGTGCAGAAGTAAAATCGAGAGCCCATCAAGGGTATACCATCGGTCAAAATGCTTCTGATAAGGCAATCTCGGTTCAATCTACTGTTAGCCATAGCGCCACCAATCTCTCTATAACTCTCGAAAATATGACCGACTCGATGGATCAGTTGCACAAGGGACGTGCAGAACTCTCTACCCTTCTTGTAACACTCTCACGAAACACACAACTCGAAGAAGAACTCGAAGCCAAATTAAATCAATTAAGTATCGATGCGGCACAAGTGAAAAACGTCCTCAATGTTATCAATGACATCGCCGATCAAACCAATCTGTTAGCACTAAACGCAGCAATCGAAGCGGCGCGTGCAGGAGAACATGGGAGAGGGTTTGCCGTTGTTGCTGACGAAGTTCGTAAGCTTGCCGAAAAAACTCAGCACAGTCTTGTTGAGATCAATGCTACTATCAATATCATCGTTCAAAGCATCAACGATTCAACCGATCAAATGCACCAAAATTCTCAAGTATTACGAGAAGTATCTACTATTTCAGAAAGAGTAGATCAAACCATCAATCAAACCGTTCAAACGATGGAGCAAACCAACAGTCGTACAATACAAAGCGTCAATGATTCCCATACAATTGCCGATCACATCGACGCAATGCTCTCTCAAATCAAGATCCTAGGAGAACTCACTGCATCCAATGAAACATCCATGCATGAACTCTCTAATATCGTCACATCCATCGACACATCTGCTAAGGCATTAGATATTCAGTTGGGGCAATTTAAAACACATCAATAAAGTCCCTTTTCGGTAAAATATCTTTATGATTACCCAAGACTCCATAGAGGCGCTCAAAGCCCGACTTGATATTGTCGATATCGTGGGCTCATATATCGAGTTAAAGCGTGCCGGAAGCAGCTTCAAAGCCCCTTGCCCGTTTCATGATGAGAAGTCCCCCAGCTTCGTCGTCAATCCCTCACGCCAAAGCTACCACTGCTTCGGATGCGGTGTTCATGGTGATAGTATTAAATTCATCATGGAATATGAAAAGCTCAACTATCCCGAAGCGATTGAGAAGTTAGCCGCATCGAACAATTTTAGCCTCCACTATACCGACGATACCAAACAAAAAAAACGGTCCAACCTTCTCGAAACCCTTAACGACTGGTATCAAAAACTCCTCCAAGAGAAACGAGATGCGATGGAATATCTCCACGAACGGGGAATTTACGCCTCCAGTATCGAACGATTCGGGATCGGGTATGCCCCTACTTCACCTGAGACACTCCGATTTTTAGAACAACGCAAACTCCCAACCCCCGAAGCAGTTGAGCAAGGTGCCATCGGACGGGGAGATGATGGACGGCTATTTGCCCGTTTTATCGAGCGGGTCACCTTTCCGATCCACTCTACCAGCGGTGCCATCGTCGGTTTCGGTGGACGTACCATCACGGGACATCAGGCTAAATACGTCAATTCGTCTCAAAGCGCCATTTTTAACAAATCACGCCTCTTGTACGCCTATCACCTCGCCCGCGAAGCGATCTACCGCCGTCGGGAAATCATCGTAACTGAAGGGTATTTGGATGTCGTGATGCTCCATCAGGCGGGATTCACCCATGCCGTCGCGACACTGGGCACCGCTCTTACCGCTGAACATCTGCCGCTGTTACGAAAAGGTGAGCCGAAAATATTTCTCGCATACGATGGGGATAAAGCGGGACGTGCCGCCGCGTACAAAGCCTCCAAGCTTTTGAGTATATCGGGATTTGATGGGGGAGTTGTTTTATTTGAGGGGGGACTTGACCCTGCCGATATGATTAAAAACGGTCAAATTGAACAACTCAATGCGCTCCTGCATCGACCAATCCCTTTTATCGAGTTTGTTATCTCGGAGATGATTAGTGCTTATGATCTCCAAGACCACAAGGCTAAAGAGACGGCACTGCACGAGAACATCGCGTTTCTCAAAACCCTCTCTCCGCTTCTACAAGAGGAATATCGCCCTTTTGTTGCTTCGAAACTAGGGATTTCTCCTTCATTAATCCAAGTGGGACGAACCAACAAAAATGTTGCCGCGCAACCGATCAACTTTTCTCATCACGACATTTGGGAACTGAGCTTTATCAAAACCCTTTTGGAACGTCCCCATATTGCCGATTCTCTCCTCGATTTTATTGACGCGTCATTGCTCCAATATCACGGAAGTGAGTTTGAATCAGCCCTTCAAGGTCGCAGCGATGATCCCCGTCTCAGTGCCCTAATGATGGATGATCGTATACGGACATTTGAGGGAGATGAGGGGTTGCGGGCTGAGCTTATCACTTTCTTGAGTGCGCACTATAATCGTGAACTCAAAAAAGTGACAACCCAAAATACGGTATCATTCGATCAAAAGTCGTATTTAATACGTCAATTTCGGGACAAAATAGAACGCCTCAAACGGGGCGAGTTGGTCCCGCTCAGTTAATCTCCCGTTCGTGGTGAGCCTGTCGAACCATGAATGACAATCATAATATAGGAATATAAATGAAAGCCATAGCCCTCTTCAGCGGCGGTCTCGACTCTACCATCGCGGCGAAACTCATCATCGACCAAGGGATCGAAGTGATCGCCTGCAATATCAACACAGGATTCGGTTCGACCAAAGACCGCCTCGCCCATATGAAAAATATGTGTGAACAGATCGGTGCCGAGTTTCGAAGTGTCGATATCCGTGATGAATATATCCGAGAAGTACTTTTTACCCCAAAATACGGGTACGGTAAAAATTTCAACCCCTGTATCGACTGCCATGCCAAAATGTTTGAAGTCGCGAAAAGGGTGATGAAAGAGTGGGGTGCGAGTTTTCTGATCAGCGGTGAAGTATTGGGTCAACGACCAATGAGCCAAAACAGCGAATCACTCCAAAAAGTTCTCAATCTTAGCAATTGCGAAGGGTTGCTACTCCGTCCGCTTAGTGCCCAATTGCTAACACCGACTATTGCTGAGACCCAGGGATGGGTGGATCGTGAAAAACTCGAAAACATTGTTGGGCGAAATCGTGATCGTCAGATGGAACTTGCAAAGGAATTTGGCCTCAAAGATTATGAAGCACCCGGTGGTGGATGCCTCCTCACCGATGAGAAATTTTCTAATAAAATTCGCGATTTCATTGCTCACGATACCTTTAGTGTAGAGGATATCCCAACCCTTAAATACGGTCGTCAGCTTCGCCTTAGCGAAGGAGCAAAATTGATTATCGGGCGTAATGCGGAAGATAACGATATCCTCGAAGCAATCGAAAATCAAAAATTTATTCACATCACCACCGAACTTTTTGGTCCTCACGGCCTCATCTCAGCCAATGCAAGTGATAACGATAAAATGTTAGCGGCAAAACTGATGCTAGCGTATTGTA
Source organism: Sulfuricurvum sp. (assembly GCF_019163035.1). Taxonomy (GTDB): domain Bacteria; phylum Campylobacterota; class Campylobacteria; order Campylobacterales; family Sulfurimonadaceae; genus Sulfuricurvum. The sequence goes on along the minus strand of NZ_JAFLKV010000026.1, from coordinate 16,918 downwards.
AACAGGATTTTAAAGGGGAGCAAACACTTATGTTTGGCGATGAAGAACTAACTACCGTGAGCGACCTAAGCCGCCACGATGCACAAAAGTATTTTATTTAGCGACTGAACAGCCGTAACCCGCTTTTTTAACCGCGTCGCACATTGCCTCAGGCTTTGTGCCATCTGAGGCTTTTACTTCCGCTTTACCCTCTTTGAGATAAACGCTCGACTCTTTTACCCCACTCACTTCATTCAATGTCCCTTTTACATTTTTCACACACGCAGGGCAGGTCATACCACTTACATTGAGTTTAACCAGCTGATCGGCACTCGAAACCGCAACTAATGCTACTAAAGAGAGGAGAACTTTTTTCATACGCGAATCCTTTAAATAATTTAATGCTATTGTTTCATAGAACTGTTAAATTTGTGTTAAGTCTTAACACTATTGTAACAAAAATTATTTATGCTATTAATACTTACGAAAAGGTTGCATTATGAACGGTATCGAATGGTGGCTAATAATTTCTATTGCGTTTGCGGGGAGTTTCGGTCACTGCATCGGGATGTGCGGTGGCTTTATTGTCGCCTACAGCTCGACCAAAATCGATGCTTCAATGAGCCGGAGTGCTCAGCTCGTCCGCCACAGTGCCTATAATATTGGACGGGTTAGCTCCTACATCATTCTTGGAATGATTTTCGGCGGAATCGGTTCTTTGTTTGCCCTCAGTATGGAGTTGCATGGAGCACTGTTCATCTTCGCCGGAGTCATTATGATTATCACGGCACTGGGAATGTTCGGCCTCTCTAAATTGATTCATCTCTTAGAGCGGGGATTTTCTTCCAACTCTTTGTTTAAAACCCTCTTTTCACGCCTCATCAAAAGTAAAAAAATCGGTAGTTTTTTCGCTCTTGGAATAATGAATGGCTTTTTTCCCTGCGGGTTTGTCTTTTTCTTTGCCGCGAAAGCTGCCGCTTCAGCTTCTATAATCGACGGAGGTTTGATTATGGCTGCATTTGGACTTGCTACCGTTCCAACACTTCTTGCCCTTGGACAATCGGTGAGTTTTTTTAAAGAGATTGCATTTCGTCAGACTATGAACCGAATCGCGGCACTTGCGATCCTCATTTACGGTCTTTACAGTATTTATTACGGATTAGCGTACTTTTTCGATTTACCGATTTAAGGAGTTCACTTTTGAGCTGCTTGTACCGTTACAACCGCCTCTTTAAATGCATTTTTATTTAATCCAAATTTTTCTATCATCTCTAATGCTGCCTTTATCCCCTCAGGGCTAAAAGTATGATGAAGATTAACCGCTTTAACAACGACAGCTAACACTTGAGAATAAGGGTTCTGAGTCGAAGTATTGGATATCTCTTTCAACGCATCGATAAGTGCCGGTTCAAAATTCCAATGCTCAAACATACTTGCCGCAATTTCATAGCTGCTCATTCCGAGGTACCTCTGCTCAACCTCATCAGGAAAAGTAGTTTGCTGTATCTCATTTGAAAAAAACGTATAGTTTCCAGAGGCCATAACCCTCAGTGATCCCGCAAGTTTTCCGAGCTCCATTAAAAAAGCGCAACTTTGCAGCAGTGGAAGCATTGATTTGTCGACATTTCGATACCACTCCCTCACCAATGCTGTTTGCAATGAAGAGATGCGTGTTAAATCATCGATGTTAATAGAGTAAGGACTTAAATCAACAATCATCCCTTTTTTAATGGCACTTGCTGCTGCAAATCCGCGAATCATAGAGATTCCAAACAACATTATTGCTTGCGGAATCGAGGATATCTCTTTACTCATCCCATAAAGAGGCGAATTGACCGACTTCAGAATATTAGCACTGAGCATGGGGTCTTGCTCAATAACCCGCGAAAGATCATCTATATTTGTATCATTGTTCATACATAACTCTTGGATCTTTATTACCGAATTCGGTAATGGAGGAAGACTTTTAATCTCTTCAAGCATCGGATTTATCTCCTGTATTATTTTATGTTGTTCAGATATTCGCTGTGGACGGAGTTTACTCTCACTCCTTTTAAACCATTATTAGTTTGAGAGAATTATCGCTATACTAAGTCAAATATTTCTTTTAGAGGAGTCAAAATGGCGGGAGTGCTATTTTCGTTTTACAATTTTGCATCATTAATTGATCTCAACATCGGTATATCAGATCGGCTTGATGAAAATCGTTCTGAGAGTTTTACTATACTGTTTTGCGATTTTTCAGGTATTTCGCAAACATTAGTGGAAACAAACCTTCAAAGTTTGCTTCGTACCTCCGATTCTATCGTACATTTTGAACATTACTACTTTTTTGTAATGCCATATACAGATAAATACGGATGCAACATTGTTAAAAAAATGATTGAAGATCTTTTTGGAAGAGCTATCCCCTCAGCGGCAGTTTGTTACCCTTCTAACGGAGAGAATCCATCCGAAATACTTGAGTCGCTCCATGCTGAAGCAAAAAAGACACTGGGCACCGACCTTGATTGCCTTTACAGCGCCGCAAACAAGGAAGCGTGATTAAAAGCGCTGCTGCACCAATGTCGGTTTAAAAGAGTAGTAAGGTGATCGTTTATAGTATTCGATTGCCGCTTCAATGTCACTTTTATGGGCAAGATTACGGTCATACAAATAGGAAACATTCGTACAAGGCTGTGTTTTGCACGGTTCACTTTTGACTTGAGTGAGCGGCATTGAAACACTCTGAGCAACAGTAGGATGATTTGTCGCGGCGGCTAATACAGACGCTTCATGCACCGCAGCTATCGCTTCCTCTTTTTTGACCGGTGCTATCTCATGGATAACTACCGCTTTTACTTCCGGCTGAGAGCTCACAGACGCTTTAGCTTCAACGGAATGCTCTTTAGCGCTAGTGGTAACGCGACTTTCACATACCTTTGGTGTTGTTCGCTCTACACTGCGGACAAAAGCATCTTTGCTAATTGCTTTTGCTTTTCCGAGATCCTGATGAGCTGCTTTAGCTGATGGATATTTACCTACTGTTACAATATTACACTCACCCTCTTTTTTCTTTGTTGAAGGAAGGGTACTTTTTTGCACTTTTTTCTCAAAAGCGGGAGTGATCGAAGCCTCTTTCTGGGCACTGATCGTCTGAATCGTAAATTCCTCCGCGCTCAACACTACACCGCTGACACTGAACATCATAATTAGGGCTAACTTTTTCATACTCTCTATATCGACACGATTCGACTAAAACTTTACTGCTCTTTAGCATTTCTATCCTCATTGACTTTTAAGACCCCTAATCGTATAATGGCGCTCCAAACATCTTTTGGGCCCTTAGCTCAGCTGGGAGAGCGCGTCGCTGGCAGCGACGAGGTCAGCGGTTCGATCCCGCTAGGGTCCACCATCCACTTCTTTTTTTTCCCCATAAACCTTTTCGTATTAAACACATACTATAATAGCTCCAATATTTTCCAAAAGGAACCTTTATGAAACTCTCCCTTGCACTTGCTTCACTGGTACTAAGCTCTACTTTTGCATTCGCGGCTCCAACACTCGCTACGATCAACGGGACAGCGGTTACAACGAATGATGCCAATGCGTTTTTATCCAAAGCGGCACCGGGGATGAGTTTTGATAAACTTGATCCGAAAATGAAACGTCAAGTGGTCGATCAGCTCGTCAATCAAGCTCTTATTAAAGATCAAGTTCTTAAAAGCGGCATCCAAAATACCCCTGCGTTTAAAGCCCAATACGCTGCCATCAAAAATGATTTGGCGGTCGATATGTGGATGAAACAGCAAATGAATAAAATCAGTGTCACCGACAAAGAGACCAAAGCATTTTACGATGCCAACAGCGATAAAATGAAACAAGGGGATAAAAAAGTCACCTACGAACAAGCGAAAAAAGAGATTACCCAATTTTTAAAATTGGAAAAATTCAAAGCACAAATGAACAAAACAACCGATTCCCTCCGCTCTGCGGCAAAAGTTGAGATCAAACTTTAATACACGTGCGCGCTGCTAATCCCCTTCTCCTCTCTATAGGTATTCACCTCACACTTGTTTCCCTGATGATCGGGGTAATAAGTGTAGTGCAAAAAACATTACCGATTTCACCGGAGAAGATAAAACTAAAAATTTTACTTAATACTCCTGAACCATCCCCCGATATTCCGATTCCCCATATATCTCAGCCAACTCCAACGCCGCAAATACAACCCAAACCACTTCCAAAACCAACACCGATTAAAACACCCGTGTTAGCGCCAAGTAAACCGACCATAACCGCACTGCAACCGACACCGGTTATCCAAAACGTTAGTGTTCCAAAAGTTGCAGAAAACATCCCTGTAGCGGTTCAAAAAGCATCTCCTCCTCCGCCACCGCCAAAAGTAGAAGAAAATTATGAAGAAGAAAATCTGGGAAGAATCCGCTCTATTCTGGCAGCACGACTCAAATATCCTAAAAATGCGGTGCGTTTAAAACAGCAGGGGGAGTGTATTGTCACCTTTACCCTTGAACCGAACCGTGACGTTAATCAAATCACTATCACGAGAGGCTCAGGGTTTGAGATGTTAGACAGTGCTGCGAAAGAGCTGATTGAAACGTCTGCTAGTGAATTTCCAAAACCTAAAAAATCCATTCGGATCAGCGTCCCTATCGATTACAAACTCCGCTAATTTTATCCTCTTTGAGCGAGTCCAACCGCCAAAGCTTTCTCGATCTCATGAGAATAATCAGGATTATTAGTTCGAAGGGTTTTCTCAAATCGTAAAATGAGTTTCGAATCGGTACGAGGATGAGTACATAACGATTCAAGAAGATGTTTGTATTTCTCGACTGTATGAGAGTTCATGCTACCAAAATGATCCAAAATCATCTCCACCGCATGGTTCAGTTCTCTACTGCTCGATGATCTGCTCTTAATAATTTCGCTGAGAGATTCAAAAGTCTCGATACTTGCTGGAGTCGAAACTGCCGTTGTTTTGCTTTTTCCTAACCAGACATACAGTGCCACTAATGCGATAAGAAGAAACAATAGCCCCACAATGGTTAGTATTAAATTAGCTGTGATCATATAAAATTCTCTTAGAGTTGATATGGGAAGTATTGTAGCGGAAAACAAATAAATGAGTATGACTCCCGCGATTGCGGGAGAAGAAGGAGAGAATGAAAGCTTAGAGGATTACCATTTCAATTCGGTAGTCATCATATATACGTCTTTAGATTCACCAGTATCACCTACTTTTGCAGGTACTTTTGAATCTTTTTCATCAATGAATTTTGCAGAAGCGATGAAGCTTACATTTTTATTGTATTTATACGCTAAACCAGCGATGATTTTATCACCTTCGATGTTAGAGCTAACGGCACCATTAAACTCACTTTCAATTTTATAGTCATCGTAACGACCGATAACAGTCCAGTCTTGAATTGGGCGGTATTCAGCATTGATTGACCATGCTGTGTAATCTTTTGTGTCAAAAGTAGTAGCTAGGCGTTGATTACGCTTGTCATCTTTTGCAGTAAGATATTGTGCTGCGATCAAGAATTCCGGTTGATTGTAGACGGCATGGATTCCGTAAAATGAACGATCATATTCTCCAACGTCGTTGACAGTGGCACTGTCATCTTTATGATTTTTTGAGATCAAACCGAATGTTGAAATATTTGCATAGGTATCTTTGGTGCGGTCATTTTTGCCCACTTTTTCACCACTTCCTATGATATGTCCTGTCAAACGCCATTCAGTTGACAGCTTAGAAGTACTTTCTTGGTTGCCCGCAATTTTATCTGCATGATAACCCTCACCGTTGAAAATACCGATTTCAGAACTGAACATATCTGTTTTAGTTTGGAAATTTACCCCGAAGTCAGCTGAGTTTACAAGGTCAACACCTGATTCTGTTGCCGTCCCTTTTTCTTCAATCATAACTTTATTGAATGAGCGGTAATGCCATCCATTATGCTCTTCATAGTCAATCCATGGACGATGAACAATACCCATCTCTACACCGGTATACGGAAGTACTTTATCCAAATAAAGGTATGCATATTTTACAAATACGTCTGCATAACCACCACCTTGAGATGTTTTTAAATCACTGCTGTCTTGAGTTGTCCCAACCGGAGAGGCTAGTTCTTTTGTTGAATCTAAAGTTACACGTGCATAGTCTTTATCATTGAAATATGCTTTTACCTGCACGTAGTTACGTCGCATTTCAAAACCTGATGAACGTCCCGGATAATTTGAATTTGCAGTGGCAGAGTCAACTTTGGTTGATGGGTTTGCGCTTGTAAATCCAAGATAGTGCGTACCGCTAAACTCAAGTGTTTTCGCTTTTGATTTAACGTTTACGTATTTAGACATTTTGTCTTGATACTCAGAACCTTTTGATTCGATATCACGAAGCTGCATATCAACTTCTTTCGCACTCACGAAATCACCCATCTCAACGCGGCCTTCGCCAGCAGTCGTGAAAACCTGTCCTGTTTTAGGATCACTGTAGAGAGTCAATGCATCAGCTGATGCAACGCCACTGATCATCGCCGCAGCAAGGGCTGATAATGCAACTTTTTTCATAAGAATCACTCCTGTTTTTTAATAGTGTCATTGTAGATAAATTTGATTACGTGTTTGTTACATTACAGAATGATTACGATAAGGAAAATGAATAAAAAACGGATTGGTTTAAGTGTTAAAAATACCCATCTAAACGCATACGCAAGAATAGATGGGTCAAACTTAGGAATTGAAGAAGGAGAAGAAATGTTGGGTCAGGTTAGACACCTTTAAAAACACCAAAATATTCTTAAAGGTATCCACCCCGAAGGGTGAAATAGTATTATTTAGTCTCTGCCCAGTATTCGCGGACAAGGTTTGTTGTTTCAACCGGGAGTGGGATATAACCCAATTTTTCAGCCGCTTTGTCACCGTTTTTGAACGCATAGTCAAAAAATTGGATAACTTGAGCGTTGGTTTCCGCTTTTTCTTTTGGTAAAAGGATATAGGTTGCCGCTACGATAGGATAAGCAGTATCCCCTTTTTGAGATACTAATGAACCGTAGAAGTGCTCAGATTTTTTCCAAGAAGCTTGTTTAACCGCTGCCATAAAGTTTGGCTTATTTGCTGTTACCCATTTACCGCTTGCAGTTTGCAAAGTTGCTGCTGAGAGGTTGTTTTTCTCTTTATACGCGTTTTCAATATATCCGATAGAGTAAGGCGTTTGTTTGATGATGTTAGTAACACCTTCATTTCCTTTTCCGCCGACACCAGTTGCCCAACCGATTGCTTTACCGATACCGAATTTGCTTTTCCAGTTTTTAGATGAATCGCTCAAATAATCGGTAAATACATAGGTAGTTCCTGATCCGTCTGAACGGTGAGCAACGATGATTTTTTGCGCCGGAAGATTTACCCCAGCATTGTCAGCAACGATAGCAGGATCATTCCACATTGTAATATTACCCGCGAAGATATCAGCTACAACAGAGTTTTTGAGTTTCAATTTTTCATCGGCAACACCCGGAAGGTTATGAGCAACTACGATAGAACCGATAACGGCCGGAAACTGCGTCAATTTTGCCGCAGCAAGCTCTTTTGGAGTCAATGGAGCATCCGTCGCACCGAAATCGACAACGCGCTCACTTACTTGTTTAATTCCGCCGCCTGAACCGATGGATTGGTAGTTCACACGTGTTTTGGTCGCTTTTTGATAGTTGTATGCCCAGTCATAATAACATGGAGCAGGGAATGTTGCACCCGCACCATTGATTTTATCCGCCGCAATCATTGAAGTCGCTGCGATAGCGGCGATCACCAAACCTTGTGTTGCTTTTTTGAACATAGTAGAATCCTTTTGGAATTTTTGATGCGGTATTGTAGAGGTATCGTGTAACAAAATGATTACAAAGGGAAACTTCGCTTTGTAATCTTTCGGTTATAAACCATTGTTATAATCGCGCACATCATTTATATCAAAGGCGCACCAATGCTACCACGCTATGAAAACAAGCTCAATGAAATCCGTACTATGATTTCACTTATGCTCTCACAAATCATCCAGTCAAGCGAAGAGACTCTTAAGGCATTTGAAACCGATAATGCTGAACTGTATGAAACTTCGCGCACATACATTAAAAATCTTCAAGTCGATGCCAACAAAATTGATAATGAAATCATCAAAACGTTTGCCCTGTTTGGTCCAGAAGCCGATGAGCTACGCCTGCTTGTTGCTTACCTCAAAATGACCAATGAGATCGATCGTATCGGTGATGGTCTCAAAAAATACAGCAAACGTCTTCATGACCACTGTATGGGTGGATGTGACATGAGCGTTTTAACCAATGCTATCATTCAATTGCACAAAACGACGCTCAATGCGTTACAATACATCATTGAATGTTTGAATAGCATTGATCTATGCGATGCTGACGATGTTTACCGTAAAGTAATGGTTGAAGAGTCAAAAAATGACGATCTTTTCTCTATCATGGAGAAAGAACTTTTGACATTAATCATCGATGCCAATGAACTTGCCGTTGAATACGTCAAAGTTTTAGGGACATTACGTAAATTAGAGCGCATCGGAGATCGCACTGTCAATATCGCTTCTTTGATGCTTTTTGCACAAAAAGGCGGTGAATTGCATCTTCATTAATACACGACTAGTCTGTTGTGTATAAATTTAAATCTACATCAAAGAGGTTAGCCGTGAATACTCTGATACTGATTGTCGAAGATGAACAGGATATTTTGGAACTCATGGAGTACCACCTCGCCAAAGAGGGATTTGAGACCATCGGCTTTCTCAACACCAAACATGTTGTTGATGCCCTCGAAGAGGAGAGTGTTGATCTGATCCTCATGGATCGCAATCTCCCCGGTGCCGAGGGGAGCGAATTTGTCGAGTCGCTTCGTAAACGGGGTATTCAAACGCCCGTTATTTTTGTCAGTGCAAAACACAAAGACGAAGAGATCGAGCAAGGATTCGAGCGCGGAGGCGATGACTATATCACTAAACCTTTCAGTATGAAAGAGTTGATTTTACGGGTTAAAGCGATATTGCGTCGGACGAAAAAACTCTCTTCCGAGGGCACCCTCACCTACCGAGATATTGCCATCAACCTCGCGGCACGTACTGTACTGATCGAGGGGTGCCCTATCGAACTCACTAAACTCGAATTTGATCTCCTCCACGCCCTCATCATCAATGAAAATGTGGTTTTAGAGCGTGATTATCTCCTCGAACACGTTTGGGGAAGCGATGATGTGTACCAAGACCGTACCGTAAACGTTGCAATCAACCGCCTAAAAGAAAAAATTGACCCTGATAAGTCCAAAGAGTATATTAAAACAGTACGGGGAGTCGGTTATACACTGTGCTAAGAATTCATCAACTCTTTTTTCTCAATGTTTTAGGTCTCTTCGTCGCCGCTCTCTTGGTGGCTTCGCTTATCAGCTATTTCACCCTCAAATCGATGATCATTCAAGAGGGTGAAGCGCGACTGATCGAAAATATCAATCTCCTAGAGCCACTTCTCATTGCCACCAACGACTTTGACCGCTTTGTTGCTCAAGCATCGGGAAAAACATTCCTCCGCGTCACCATCATTAACGAAGAGGGAACCGTTATTGCCGAAAGCGATGCGGATAAAACAACGATGGAAAATCACTCCGGTCGTGTCGAGATCATGCACGCTATGACGCAGCCATACGGGGTAGCTATCCGCTATTCCAATACCGTAAAAACCGATTTTATCTACGTTGCCCACAAAATAACGACTCCAGGGAAAACATTTTATGTCCGTCTAGCGATGAGTTTAGAGAGTGTAATGAAACATTTTTATCTTCTATGGATTCAACTGGTCGGGGCATTTGGAGTGTTGGTGGTTATCTCGCTCATTATCGCCTACAAAATCTCCACAAAAACACGCTATGATATTCTCCAAATCACCCGCTATCTGGATGAAATATCCGCCAAGAATTACCGAGCCGTCCTCAAACCCGAATACTTTCGCGAGTTTTTACAAATATCGATCATGCTCAAGAATTTGGTCAAAAAGCTCCATAACCGTGACAAACAAAAGCGCAAACATACCGCAAAATTACGTCTGATTAATAAACAGCAAAACGATATCCTCTCCGCCATCAGCCATGAGTTTAAAAATCCTATAGCCGCCATCATGGGATACGCCGAAACGCTTCATGATGATTTAAATATAGATCCGAAAATTCGTGAAAAATTTTTAGATAAAATCCTCTCAAACACCCATCGAGTCACCCTCATGTTAGACCGTCTCGCCCTCTCGGTAAAACTGGAGAACAATGATCTCTCCATTAAACCCTCAACGTTTGAACTCTCTACTGTGTGTTTGGACTCTATTTCGATATTGCAGGCGAAATACCCCGATCGCTCCCTCCGTTATGAGGGGATTTCCAAAACGGTGTTTGCCGATAAGACCATGCTGGAACTGGTGATAACCAACCTTATCGATAATGCCCTCAAATATTCTGAAGAAGAGGTGAGTATTATCCTAACTGATACCGCTTTGCGTGTTAGTGATAAAGGGATAGGGATCGCTCCTAGCGAACTTGATAAAATTACCTCCAAATTCTATCGCGTCCAAAAAAACCGTTGGGATAACTCGATGGGGCTGGGGCTCTCTATAGTCAGTTATATCCTTAAACTCCACGATTCAACACTCACTATCGAAAGTACTCAGGGGGTCGGTTCCACCTTTGGCTTCTCCCTCACCAATATGATCGAAAAAAAGAAAATTACCAAAAAATGATTCCCCTTCCGCCCCTACTACTGGAACTGTTAAACCATCTCTCATCGCACAGCATTAAACCTATCTTTGTCGGAGGGTTTGTGCGTGATTATTTCAGTGGACACACAACTCACGATCTGGATATCGAACTCTACGGGGTTAGCTCTCTTGAGTCACTCGAAACCCTCCTCCGCCCTTTTGGAAAAGTGGGGCTGTATGGGAAGAGTTTCGGAGTCCTCAAACTCACCTACAGCGGATATGCCATCGATTTTTCCCCTCCCCGCACCGAATCCAAATCGGGATTTGGGCACAAAGGGTTCGAAACCAAATGGTTTAGCGATATGAGTTTCACTGCCGCCGCCCGCCGCCGCGATTTTACGATCAATGCCATCGGCTACGATCCCCTCACCCAAACACTGATCGACCCGTACAAAGGGGTAGAAGATTTAAATGCTAAAGTACTCCGATGCGTTGATCTTGAGACGTTTGTGGATGATCCCCTTCGGATTTTGCGTGCAATGCAGTTTGCCGCACGCTTTGAGCTCAAGTGCGATAACACACTGTTATCCCTTTGCCGTGAGATGATTGTAGCGGGTGCCCTCACAGAACTTCCGAAAGAGCGGATTTTTGAGGAGTTCAAAAAACTTTTCCTCCTCAGCACCCGCCCCTCAATCGGTCTAAAACTTTTAGAGAAAATGGGGGGAAGAAATCTCCTGAATCCTCTCTCCGATGAGACGTGGAATCGCGCACAGGAACGTATCGATACTATCGCTGAACATCGCTACAAAACGGATGTTCTGGCACTAGGACAAATGTTTGCCGCTGTTTTAATAGAGTCTCCCGATCCACTAAAAACGTTGGAACATTTAACCGATCAACGCAATGTAATAAAAACAACAATGACGATTATCAACTATGCGAAGCGCTCAGGTGAGTTTATTCTACCGCCTGAACCGCTTTTACAGGGGCGTGATTTGATTGCACTCGGTTTGAGCCCCTCGGTGAGCTTTAAAACCCTACTCGAACGTGCTTATAGTGCCCAACTCAATCACGAATTCTCCACCCACGAAGAGGCTCTGAAATGGCTCGTAACAGAGCTGTAATCATCGTGTAATAAAATTGCCCATATTTTTTAAGGCAAGGCTTGGCATGATTGATAAAATCTTCTTAAACATGACCCGCACCAGCGCACTGTTGATCCTTTTCATCGTCGCATGGATATTTGTGGTTCTCTTTAATCAGTCTACCGAAGCGATGCAGACGTTTGGACTTGATTTCATCACAAAAGACGAATGGGCTCCGAATCTCGATAAATTCGGTGCGTATGCAGCGATTTTCGGCTCTGTTGCTTCGACATTTTTGGCGATGCTCTTGGCAATCCCTATCGCTATCGGCGTTGCGATTTTCCTCAGCGAAATTGCCCATGATAAAATCAAAGGGTTCTTCGGAGTGAGCGTCGAGCTACTCGCCGCGATCCCCTCGGTTATCTACGGTATGTGGGGATTGTTTTTCTTCGTCCCCATCTTACGCGATATGTTTGGCGGAATGGGGATCGGTTTGCTCGCGGCAGGGATCGTTTTGGCGATCATGATTTTGCCGTTTATGGCAGCGGTTACTCGTGATGCGATGAACACCACCCCCGATATCCTCAAAGAATCAGCCTACGCTCTGGGAGGAACCCAATGGGACGTTATCAAAGATGTCATCATCCCTTACGCTAAAGCGGGAATTATTGGCTCACTCATCCTAGCCCTCGGTCGTGCAATCGGTGAGACGATGGCGGTAACATTCGTTATGGGGAATGTCCACCACACCCCCAACTCCATCATGGATCCGACCACGTCGATTCCGGTTACTCTTGCCAACGAGTTTACCGAAGCGGACAGTTCACTCTATTTCTCCAGCCTCTTTGGATTGGCACTCACATTGCTCGTTATGAGTTTTGTCGTTATCGCTGTTGCAAAGTTTTATTTTTTACGTAAAGTGAGGAAAGGACAATGACCGCAGTTCAAAAACGGATCATCATTAACCGCTTAGCGCTTGCTTTTTCAACGCTCAGTGCCATTATCGCCCTCGCCTTTTTGTTTTGGATTCTCGGTGTTTTAGTAATGAAAGGGATGAGTGCTCTCAACTGGAATATCTTTATTTATGAGGGTTCTCCTCCAGGGTATGCGGAGAGCGGTCTAAAGCACGCCCTCGTCGGTCAGCTCATCCTCGTCTCTCTTGCTACCGTTATCGGGGTTCCATTGGGGATTATGGCGGGAACTTATTTGAGCGAATACGGAAAGAACTCTAAACTCGCTCATACCATCCGTGATATCAGTGATATCATGATGTCTGCCCCCTCTATCGTTATCGGGGCATTCGTGTATGCGGTTGTCGTTATGCCTATGGGTCATTTCAGTGCATGGGCGGGTGCTATTGCCCTCGCTATCATTATGATCCCCGTTATTTTACGTACTACGGATGATATGCTGCAACTCGTCCCCGGAACACTCCGCGAAGCGGCGTTTGCTCTAGGGGCACCGAAGTATAAAGTAATTATAGATGTTGTCTATCGTGGCGCTAAAGCGGGAATTTTGACAGGGGTACTTTTAGGTATCGCTCGTGTAGGGGGAGAGACGGCACCGCTACTCTTTACCTCATTTAACGATAATTTCTTTACGACCGATCTAAACGAAGCAATGCCTTCGCTCACCGTAACGATGTTTAACTATGCGATCAGTCCTTATGACGATTGGCAGCAACTTGGATGGGCAGCCGCCTTTATCCTCTCAATGTTTATTTTGGGTCTGAATATCATCGGACGACTTATTTTATTAGCCGGAAAAAGGAAATAACTATGGCAAGTATCATCGATATCAAAGAAGAGTGCGCACTCCAAGTTCGCAATTTTGACTTTACCTATAAAGGTGCGAGCGCACCGAGTTTAAAAAAAGTTTCTATGCCTATCGCTAAACACTCTGTTACGGCACTGATCGGACCATCAGGTTGCGGCAAAACGACATTGCTCCGTTCATTTAACCGTATGCACGACCTCTATCCGGGGAACAAATACGAGGGTGAGATCGAGTTTGAAGGGCGTAATATCCTTGATCCCAAAGAGGATTTAATTCACTTACGTACCAAAATCGGGATGATCTTCCAAAAACCGACAGCATTTCCGATGTCGATTTATGATAATGTCGCGTACGGTATGCGTCTACAAGGGATTAAAAACAAAACTGAGCTCGATGGTCGTGTCGAAAAAGCGCTCCAAGATGCCGCTATCTGGAAAGAGGTGAGTGATCGCCTCAAACACGATGCGAACGGTCTCTCAGGAGGTCAGCAACAACGTCTTTGTATCGCGCGGGCTATTGCAGTAGAGCCTGAAGTATTGCTATTCGATGAACCAACCTCAGCACTCGATCCGATCTCGACGCAGGGGATCGAAAAACTCGTTATTGAACTCAAAGAGCGTGTCAGTATCATCATTGTTACACACAACATGCAACAAGCCGCGCGCGTTAGTGACTACACCGGATTTATGTATTTAGGAGATTTGGTTGAGTTAGGTCATACCGAAGAGCTGTTTGTTACACCGAAAGAAAAATTAACCCAAGAGTACATTACGGGGAAATTTGGTTGATATAAAGGGTTTTTCCCTTTATATTTTTTCTCTTACTTCTCTTTCACCATTTTCTCGCTATCGATCTCAACTACCGTATGAACATTCCCTCTCGGAAAATAATCTGCAACGACTTTTAAGCGCTTAGGAGCGATTTTTGTCTCAAAGGTGCTGTAGATCTCATTTGCACTGTTTTCATGCGAAATATGGCGGTTTCTGAACGAATTAATGTACAGTTTGATAGCTTTAAGTTCCGCTACCCACTTATCGGGAGTGTATTCGACGTAAATCGTTGCAAAATCAGGATATCCGCTGCGTGGACAAAGACAAGTAAATTCCGGCAATGTCACTTTAATCACATAGTCACGCTCATGTGCATTGGGCCAAATCTCAAAATCTTTTTCAATGTCGAAATTTTCGACTAACTGTTCACCGTACTTCATATTTTCCCTTTTTATAGTTCTTCGATCGTCAAAATTTTACCGTGATAATTACCTTGACGATAATTTATTTTTAACGATTGGGCTATTTGATCGGAATCTGCATCTTCAATCATCGACATCCATGTTTTCGCTCCGCACAAATGAGCACTTAGATTAAGCCCTTGTATCAGATTTTGATACCCAGCTTTTTTAATATTACGGATATAAAGAGGATCGAAGCGAACCACATCCACTTCTAATTCTTTCAAATACAAAAGAGCCGTATGGTATCCCCCCAATCGATCGAGAGCGATTTTATATCCCGCTTTGCGATAATGGGCGATTTGATGGGCGAAACGCTCCAATTGATGGCAATACTCTTTCTCTTCAAACATCAGTGTTATCTTATAACGTGCCTGCGGATAACGCTCAAACAATGTCAAAGCGTGTTCGAAAAAATGGGGATTACGCAAAGTAACTGATGAGACACTCATAACAAACTGGCGATTTTGATCATCACACACTTTTCCGATTTGCTCCAACACTTCACTCTCAAGATAACGCATTTTATTAAGTCGATTAAGCACAGGTACATAGCGGCTTTGATGGATAAATCTTTGTTGAGAGTCGATCAGTTTTACGCTCGTATCGAACACCGAATATTCATCGCAGCATACCGGCCAAAATCCGATTGAAAACCGTTTTTCTTCTAATGCTTCGAGGATCTCCTCTTCCAATTCATTAATTGAATAAAGTTCTTCTTTCTCACTGCTGATGCGATCATGATGAAGTTCATACAAACGACTCATCAAAAGTTCAATACTATTTGAGAGTCGTGAATCAATCATTACCGCTTCAAGCCTTATTTCAATCTCATCGAATACATAGTTTTGATACTTACTCAAAAAAAGTTCTACAAGGGAGGTATAAAGCTCTTTTTCGCCCAATAAAAAAAGTAAAAAGTCTCCCCCCTTATAGCGTCCTATCGGCAGTTTATCTATCCCTTTCTCCCGAAAAAAACGATCCAGTTTTAAGACACTGTTTTGTAACGCTTTATCCCCGTTCTTAATTCCGTATCGCTCATTAATGGACCATAAATTCTCAACACTGATCATTATGATCGTGTGGGTATTTTTAGTGAGTGCTTTTTCCGCTAATTTAAAAAAATATTCAGAGGTAAACGTATGAGTTAACGAATCGGTAATATTTTCTTGACTACTTTGATAAATAAGATAAAAAATAAAATAAACCATTATCCCCAGTAAAGCGATAGATAGTGTAATAAGTGACGTAAAAGAGGTGTAGGGTTGGGTAAAAAGGGCAAAGAGGGTAACCGAACTGAGAAAAAAGATAGGCAAACCCATCCGAAGGGCTAATGCAAAACGGTGTTCTCGCTCTTTTTGCTCAGTGTAGGTCATAAAAAATTAGATATCCAAATGTTTAACGTCTTTAGCGTGTGTTTCGATGTAGTTACGACGCGGTTCAACATCATCACCCATAAAGAGATTAAACGAGTCGCCGGCGGCTTCAAAATCCTCAATCGTGATACGCAATAGTACACGATTTTCAGGTGTCATAGTTGTTTCCCAAAGCTGTTCAGGATTCATCTCACCGAGACCTTTATAACGTTGAATATAAGAGCCTTTCTTCGCAAAATCGGTAATCTGCGTTAACAATTCGAGAAGATCACCTTTTAGAGGTAAATTCCAATCTTGAATTTTTTGGTAAATGTAGTTCGCTTCCGCAAAATGAGGGGATGCAAACAACTCATCGTTGATATGCAACTCTTCCAATCCCTCTTTGGTTTGTACGAAAAGGTGCATATCCTCATCGCTAACACTTTTAGAGAGGATATTATTCCCTTGTTCCACCAAGAATGCTTCGACTTTGATATACATCTCTTTAAGCGGCAATGCGATCAAATCAGGATTTTCGATGAAATAACGGATAAGTTCAACAAGAGCATAACGACGCTCTAGCGCATCGAGGGTACTGCGGTAGTGATCCACCATTTTAAAGAACGATACGAGATCATTGACACCGACATTTAACTCTTCCGCTTCTAACGCTTCGATTCCGTTTTCGATCAAAAAGGCATTCATTACGCGATCATCTTTAAAGTAGATCTCTTTTTTCCCTTTTTT
>NZ_JAFLKV010000102.1 GCF_019163035.1 Sulfuricurvum sp. | reverse complement strand
TCTCCCCCTTTATCGGCTTCAATCGGTTTGAGCGGCGTATAGGTATAGGGAGACTTTAGAACACTCTCAATCTCTTCGAAACGACCGATCATCGAATCAACAGAGCTAAGCATTGTAATAGTTGCATTTTTATGGGAGACGACGAGGGTGAGCTTAGGGAGGATCAAATCCATATCGGGGATGTTCGTTTGATCGATAAGATGGCTCATAGAATCATCTAGGGTAGGCTCAAACACTTGAACCATATCGTATCCGATATACCCTATAAATCCGTCGATGTATCCGACATTTAGTTCACGTGCTTTATCTCGATACGCTTTTTGATCGAGTGCTGCGTAATACTCTTTTAAAAAGGCAAATGGTGAAACACTAAGTGTTTCACTCTGACCTGCTGCATTAAGATAGGTTGTGATTTTATTCTTGTAGATGAGACGTTCACGTGCACCGATAACGATGATGGTGTAATTGCCGTCACTGTTTCCGGCACTTTCGAATAAAAAAGTAACTTCCTGAGGGAAAAGGCTTTTTGCCTTTTCGTAGACGGCTATAGGGGCAAATTGATCGAGAGAAAAATGGCGTGAGGTGATCACGTTACCCCTTTGTTATGTAGGCGCCGGATTCGATGTTACGTTTTACATTTCCTATAACATCTCGTGCCGCTTTTTCACCTTGGAACGGTCCTACCATCACTTTGGTTGCGGCTCCGCTTGGAACAGTGGTGTATTTGAGCCCACTGGCATTGAGACGATCAAAGAGAGCTTTACTCGGTTCTTTGGTAAATGAACCCACTTGGATGTAATACGTTCCGCTTGTATCGACAGCTTTTGGAGCTGTTTTAGGTGTCGTATCGCTAGTCGAAGCTCTCGTCGTGGTATCTGCTACCGTTTTTTCTGTTGGTTTTTGAGCGGCTTCAGTGGCTTTAGGTGTTGTGGCAACTTTTTTAGCTTCAGCTGTTGCTGGCTTGGTTGTTTTGATTGTAGGGGTGTTAACGACTTCTTTTTCAACTTTTGGTGTATTTTGTACAACAGGTTTTGCGGTGATTTTAGCAGGTACAGCTACCGCCACAGGAGTTGGTTTTACAGGAGCACTTTGCTTAATAACAGGTGTTGGTGCAGTTTGAACAACATTTTCCTGAACAGGAGTGTTTTGCATTGATTCTTGTTTGATTTTTTGAGCAATTTGTCCTAAATCTTGCTGAGCACTTGGCATTGATGCAGTATTGCTAGCATTTCCTTCACCCTCTTGGATCACTTCAACTGGTTCAAAAAGTGGATCATTAACGATTTCCGTTGGTGATGAAGGAGCTGGTGGAACTACTGCAACAGGCGGTTTTTCTTCGCTCTGCGTTTTAAGTGAATTCATAATCACTAAAACAATGATTAAGATAAGTGTGAGAGCTGCAATAGCCAACAATAATTTTTTACTGTTGGAATTAGATCCGCTTTTGCTTAGAATGATGTCATTAAGTTCATTTTTTTCTTCCATCTAAAGTACCGTTCCTTTTGCGTAGTGATAGTTTTATCGAGTGTTACATATGCTTCGACCACGAGGCACCACGCTCTTTAGCGTACACTTCGTAGGGAAGATTGAGAATGTTATATTCCGGTGGTAACTCATCCGTCGGAAACATTCTCCACTGTTTCGGTTGCTTTGCTGCCAATTTCATCGAAAGCATTTTACCCAATTGTATCGCTTCTTGAAACGTGGTATGCCCTTTATGAATATAAACATGCAAATGACCCGGTGTTTTGGTCTCAAATGCGGTGAAATTTATGAATCCCTCTTCTCTAAGCAATAATTGTGCCTTATGATAAAAACGTTGAGGATCAGTTCCGTTGTAATCGATGACGATATTTTCCACTTTATCAAATTTATTCATAAGAGAGTGCGCAACGGTGATCTGTTTTTTGAGATGCTGGTCGATGATTGCTTGAGTTAGTGATTTATCAATTTTTTCATATTTATTAAAAAAAGTACGCCCTTTGAAATCGATTTTATCGACAACGTTATCATGTTTCAGCCAGTAATGGTCTGAAATCATTTTTATAAGCTTAATATCCATCGATGTCATAGGCGATACCTTTAATTAATATGTTGACTGGTTGTAAATGACGAAATTTTTAGCTAAGGCTTTGAGTTCTTCTTTGATTGCGGCTTGTTTTCCCTCATTTTCAATATCATCCAAAACATCGGCGATACGGTTCGCAATGAGTTCGAACTCTTTTTCTTTCATACCGCGTGAGGTGAGGGCAGGACTTCCAATACGGACACCGCTTGTTACGAACGGAGAACGAGTTTCACCCGGAACGGTGTTTTTATTGACTGTGATTCCAGCGCGACCCAATGCCGCATCAGCCTCTTTTCCGCTGAACGATTTATTCAAGAAAGAAACGAGAATAAGGTGATTATCGGTTCCACCACTGACAATATCATAGCCGCGTTTCATTAATACATCCGCAAGAACTGCCGCATTGGCTTTTACTTGCTTGGCGTACACTTTCCACTCAGGAGAGAGGTTAAACTTGAAGCCAACCGCTTTTGCCGCGATAACGTGTACCAATGGTCCCCCTTGAAGAGCAGGGAAGATTGCCGAGTTGATTTTTTTTGCAATCTCTTCATCATTGGTCATAATCATACCGCCGCGTGGTCCCGCGAGGGTTTTATGCGTCGTTGTGGTTACGATATCCGCATATGGGAACGGGCTTGGGTGCTCACCCGCACACACGAGACCGGCGATGTGCGCGATGTCAGCGAATAATAATGCTCCGACAGCATCGGCGATTTCACGGAATTTTTTGAAATCGATTTCACGTGCATAGGCTGAAGCACCACAGACGATGATTTTCGGTTGAACGATTTTAGCGATATCCATGACGCGCTCATAGTTGATACGACCGTTAAGCTCTACCCCATACGAAAAACTGTGATAGTTTTTACCCGAAAAGCTTACTTTTGAACCGTGAGTCAAGTGACCGCCGTGGCTAAGATCCATACCGAGGAGTTTATCGCCTGCTTGGAGGAGGGCAGCATATACTGCACCGTTTGCCGATGAGCCTGAATGGGGTTGAACATTGGCAAATTTACATCCAAACAATTCACATGCGCGATCAATAGCCAGTTGTTCAACACCGTCAGCGTATTCACATCCGCCATAATAACGTTTAGCCGGATATCCTTCGGCGTATTTATTAGTAAATACGGACCCCATTGCTTCCATTACTGCAGGTAGAGTAAAGTTCTCCGAAGCGATCATCTCTAAATGGTCGCTTTGACGTTCGAGCTCTTGCTCACATAGGGTGTAAATTTCGTTATCGAATTCTTTGAGGAAACTCATTCTTCTTCTCCATTGTGGTTTTGGTGTATAGGTTTCATTGCCGGGAATAGTAGTACATCCCGGATTGAGTGTTGGTTTGTGAGCATCATGACGAGGCGATCGATCCCGATCCCTTGACCTGCAGTTGGTGCCATTCCGTAGCTGAGAGCAGTAACGAAGTCCTCATCCATTTCATGGGCTTCATCGTCGCCTGAATCTTTCGCTGCCATTTGACCTTCAAAACGCTCCAGTTGATCGACGGGATCGTTAAGCTCACTGAAGGCATTTGCTATTTCGCGTCCAGCGATAAATAATTCGAATCGGTCTGTCAATTCGGGACGTTCGTCATTACGACGCGCTAACGGCGATATTTCAACCGGATAGTGGGTGATAAAGGTTGGATTGATGAGTTTTTCTTCGACAAACTCATCAAACAATTCACCTTGAAGCTGTCCAAGGTTCATTGTCGCTTTGGCTTCAAGATTTTTGGATTTTAAAAATGCCAAAATTGCCTCTTTGTCGTTAACGATTGCTTCAGGCACTCCACCGATAACACTGAGACTTTTAATGAGTTCAATCTCACTAAATTGATCAAAATCAACTTCCAATTCACCATAAGGAAGACGTTTTGGGAGGTCAAGATGATCGAATAGATATTCGAAATACTCTTTAGTGATCTCAATGAGATCTTTATACGTTTTGTATGCCCAATAAAATTCGATAGAGGTGAACTCAGGATTATGGGTTGCATCCATCCCCTCATTACGGAAGTTGCGGTTAATCTCAAATACGGCTTCAAATCCACCGACGATAAGACGTTTGAGGTAGAGCTCAGGAGCGATACGTAAAAAGCGGTCGATTCCGAGGGCATTGTGATGGGTGACGAATGGCTTGGCATTCGCTCCACCCGCGATAGGGTGCATCATTGGTGTTTCAACCTCTAAAAACCCTTTGTCTTCAAAAAAGCGTCGGGTAAGGCTAATGACACGTGATCGGATATGAAAGGTTTTACGCACTTCGGAATTCATAATAAGGTCGAGATAGCGTTGGCGATAGCGCATTTCTTTATCGACAATTCCGTGAAATTTTTCAGGTAGAGGAGAGATGGCTTTAGTAAGGAGTGTGAGTTTATCGGCATGAAGCGACAGCTCACCGTGTTGAGTTACGAACGGATACCCGCTTATCTCGATAATATCTCCCACTTCGATCAGTTTTTTAAAGACGTCGTTGTAAAAATTTTCAGGGAGGTTGTCTCGGGCAACGTAGATTTGAAGCATGCCGCTCTCATCTTCGATTTTAATGAAACTCGCTTTTCCCATCAGACGGTAAAGTTTAATTCGTCCCGCTACGGTATAGTGGCGATGTTCATCGCGTTGATCCTCTTTTTTGAATAAATCGGAGTTGACGTTATGAAATTTTTCGATGGTAGTATTACGCTCTGAATGATTTGCATAGGGATCGATACCAAGTGCTCTTAGCGCTTCAGCTTTTTCAATGCGTTGTTGTACATATTGGTTTTCAAATGCCAATGGTTTTCCTTTTCGATGGTTATTTTTTAGTTTTTTCTTGACAATTTTTACAGATACCGTAAATCTGCATGGAGTGTTCTTGCATCACAAATCCTAAGCTTTTTGTAATCTCTTTTTGGCGTGATTCAATCTGCTCATCGACAAACTCAGTAATGTGGCTACATTGGGTACAAATAATGTGATCGTGGTGATCTTTGGCCCCGAGTTCATATTTTTTACCTTGCGCTCCAAAAGAGAGAGAGGTAACCATTTCCGAATTTTCGAGTAAAGATAGAGTTCGATAAACAGTAGCAATCCCTGTGTTTAGTTCAGAGTGTTTTTGCTGTATTAGATGGTGTAACCCCTCAGGAGTCAGGTGCTCATCCGAGTTGTATAGCATCTCTAAAATCACTTCACGCTGAATCGTAAATTTAAGACCGTTTGCTTTTAGCAATTGTTTGAAGTCGCTCAATAGCTTTGTGTATTCTATGGTTCGTTCAGTGAATTCGGTATACGCGCTCATAAACTACTTATCCTTGGTTGTACTATTATCAGATGTAGAATTTCTATCGTTAAAAAGAGAGGTCGCATCACTAGTTTCAATATGTAAAATAAAATTACCCGTTGCAAACATTGGTTTGTAAAAAATACTGTTTGATAATTTACTTTCAAAATTTTCGCGTATCGCCGTAACACTAAAAAGGGCATAAACGATGATTGAGACAATAAAGAAAAACTTGCTGCTCCCCATAACAAAACCCAAAACTTGATCTAAAGGTCCCAAGCCACTTAAGGTGCTTAGTTTTTTAAATCCAGAACCGAGTGCAACCATGAGAAGCCAAAAAATACCAAGTGCAAAAATAAATCCGACAAGATTGATCGCCGCAGAGCTTTCAAAATGAAAGAGGGCATCACTGAGAAATTTGCCGATAATACCACCCAAATGGGATGCGACGAAAACGCCCCCTACAATTCCAATAAGACCAAAAACTTCTTTTGAAAATCCGTTCAACAGACCTTTAAGACCGAGTAAAAGTATTACTGATCCCACCGCAACGTCAAAATAATTTAAATCCATTAAAACTCCATTTCCAAACGGTCTTTACCGTTGTTTTTTGCTTTATAAAGGGCAGCATCAGAACGTTCGATAATGCTATCAATGGTATCGCCTTCTTTAAGTTGAGTCATTCCGATGCTGAGGGTGACACTAATTTGTTGATTTTGAAAGAGAGGTTTGTTACTTCGGCAGAGGGTTAATAGCCGCTCAGCAACTAGTCTAGCCCCCTCAATATCGGTTCGGTTGAGCAAAATAATAAACTCTTCTCCTCCGAAGCGATACACTCTGTCTCCGTCACGAAGTGCTTTTTTGAACAATTTTGCTAAGAAAATAAGTACTTTATCTCCGGCGATATGTCCAAATTGGTCATTAATAAGTTTGAAATTATCGGCATCGATCATAAGGGCAAAAATTTCAAAACCAAGGGTCTCTTTTTCTAATATTGTACGAATATGTTCATGCAACGCGTATCGATTAAAGGTTTTTGTCAATGGATCAAGAGAAGTTTTTACTTCTAACGTTTTAACCTGCTCCAAAAGGGTATGAATCACTTCATTGGCACGCATCACTTCATCGCTGAGATGGGTTTGGATGTCGTTAAATTTTTCGGTAATTTTTTCAAAATTAATTAGTGAATCATTATTTGTTTCGAGCAAATCGGCATGTTCTTCGGAAATTTTCCCTATTTTTTCGTTCGTAATAGCATACGAGTCGATACTTTTCATCGCAAGCACTTTATACTCATCCGCCGCAGTATCACGGTAAGCTTGTAAGTCAATCTCACCTGAAGCATAGGCCTCTAGTACTTCATGAGTAGCTGTTGCTACGAGTTCAGCAAATTCACTCGGCTCAATCGTCCGCTGGAGATTACTTATTGATTCCATATGGATAGAGAGTTCTTTGCAAAAATGGAATAAAAATGGGTTTGTTTGATTGTATTCCATCTGTAACCTTTACTCAATTGAAACCTCAAAAGCTCTTTTCAATCTATGGAAAAAGGGACAAATGAGAGTTGCTAAAATTAATGCCATTATACTTTTTCAAACATAAATCTAACTTTTGCTCTGCTCAATCAGTCCCATTTTAGGATAAATGGATAAAATTCGTCCACTAACAATTAGGTGCAAGAGCACACAGGAGACGATATGAGCACATGGAGCCGATCAAGCTGGAGAGAAAAACCGATAAAACAACAGCCGACGTATCCCGATACGGCCGTTTTAGAACAAATTGAATCACAGCTTCGTAATTATCCCCCGCTTGTATTTGCAGGTGAAGCTCGTACCTTGAAAAAGAACTTTGCCGATGTGTGTGAGGGGAAAGCGTTTTTACTTCAGGGTGGGGATTGTGCGGAGAGCTTTTCGGAGTTTCATGCCCATAATATTCGTGACACTTTCAAAGTAATGATGCAAATGGCGGTCGTTATGACATTTGCCGGAGCTGTTCCGGTCGTTAAAGTAGGGCGTCTTGGCGGACAATTTGCCAAACCTCGCTCATCCGACATGGAAACAATCGAGGGTGTTAGTTTACCCAGCTATCGCGGAGACATTATCAATGGTGTTGAGTTTAATGAAGCGGCGCGTATACCTGACCCTCAACGTATGATTCAAGCATACAATCAATCCGCTGCAACACTGAATCTGCTCCGTGCGTTTGCATCGGGTGGACTAGCTGACTTGCATCAGGTCCATGCGTGGAATTTAGGGTTTGTTGGGCAAAATGATTTGACCAAAAAATACGATGAACTCTCTCGACAGATTGATGATTCTCTCCGCTTTATGGCGGCATGCGGGATCACATCCGATAGTTACCGTACGTTGCGTGAAACCGATTTTTATACCTCTCATGAAGCGTTGTTGCTCAATTATGAGGAGGCATTTACCCGTCAAGACTCATTGACGGGAGAGTGGTACGATGTATCCTCACACATGCTCTGGATCGGAGATCGTACCCGTCAGCTTGACGGTGCGCACGTTGAGTTTATGCGCGGGATTAAAAACCCTATCGGTGTCAAAGCTGGTCCGTCTATGGACCCTGAGGATTTGATCCGATTGTGTGATATTCTCAACCCTGAGAATGAAGCAGGACGATTAAACGTTATTGTTCGTATGGGTGCGGATAAAGTTGGTGATGGAATGCCGGCATTAATCCGTGCGATTGAGCGTGAAGGTAAAAAAGTTTTGTGGAGTTGTGATCCGATGCACGGAAACACGATCACAAGCAGCGGTTATAAAACCCGTCCGCTGGAGCAAGTTCTCAAAGAGATGAAACAATTTTTCCAAGTACATAAATCAGAGGGAACCTATGCAGGTGGGGTTCATTTGGAGATGACCGGTAAAAATGTTACCGAGTGCTTGGGTGGATCGTTTGAGATTACTTCTGAGAATCTAAAAAGTCGTTATCACACTCATTGTGATCCACGTCTTAATGCTGACCAATCACTCGAATTAGCATTCTTGATCGCCGATACGCTTAAAGAAGCGCATCGTTAAAATTACTTCTTCTGACATTCGGGGCAAATCCCCGAAATCACAATCGATATATCTTCCGCCCTATACTGACTCATTGCCACCGTTTTTTCAAGAATGGAATGGGGATCGTACTCAATATCTTTAAGTTCTCCGCACGATTTACACATGATGTGCGCATGAGATTCTTTTTCAATCTCGTATTTTGTTTTTTGTCCCGGAATTTTGACTTCCCGTATCAGAGCCACTTCGAGCATCGTATTTACATTCTTGTACAACGTCGCGAGTGATATTGAACTGAATTTTTTTCGAATGGCTAGATAGAGTTCATCAATATTGATATGCCCTGCATGTTGCATCAACGCGATGATGGCAAGACGCTGAGGCGTTGCTTTGAGGTGATGAGATTTAAGTAAGTGTTCATGTTTCATAATGGGTAATTATAAACTATTAATAGAGGCATCTTTCATAAAGATGGGGAAGAACGGGGAGTTTCGAAATAAATTTTAAGATTTCCCCCGATTTGAGGGGAGATTTTAGAGAGATTCGATAATACGGATCAGTTCATCGGGCTTATTGGAATATTGCAGTGCAGTCTCTTTATTGATAAGTTTTTTACGTAAAAACTCGACAATCTCTTGCGTTTGAGTTGTCATACTGGTACCTTGCTGGTTCAACTGCATTTGGGAATAGAGTTGATGCACTTTATCTTCACGGATCAGGTTGGCAATTGCCGGATTGGTAATCATCACCTCTTGAGCGGCGATACGCCCACCGCCGATTTTAGGTAGTAGCGCTTGGGAGATAACGGCGATTAGCGAGGTTGAGAGCTGAGCACGAACTTGAGGTTGCTCATCCCCTCCGAACACGTCGATGATACGGTTGATTGTTTGGGGAGCCGAGTTGGTGTGAAGGGTTCCGAACACCAAGTGTCCGGTTTCCGCCGCTGTAAGAGCTGCCGTGATGGTCTCTTTATCCCGCATCTCCCCGATCAGGATAACATCAGGGTCTTCACGCAGGGCATATTTAAGTGCTGCAGAGAAGCTTTTGGTATCGGTTCCGACATTACGATGAGAGAAAAGTGATTTTTTATTGGTGTGGACAAACTCTACCGGATCTTCTACGGTGATGATATGGCGTGCTTCGGTGAGATTGATTTCATTGAGCATTGCTGCAAGGGTGGTTGATTTACCGCTACCGGTTGGTCCCGTTACAAGGATGAGCCCTTTTTCACGTTTGATAAGTTCTCTAAAGATTTTTTTTCCGTTCAAATCATCGAGTGAGGGGATCGTAACAGGGATGATACGAAAGGCACAGGCGATATCATCCATCGTTTTGTAATAGTTGGCACGAAAACGGCCGACATCGGGAATGACGATTGAGAAGTCGAGTTCATTGGCCTCTTCAAATGCTTTTTTTTGCTTTTCAGTAAGGAGCGAATACGCCATCTCTTCGATACTATGACCGTCAAGTATAGGCAAGTTGAGCGCGACAAGACGACCGTCAATGCGGATTTGAGGTTCAGAACGACTTACCAGATGCAAATCTGAGGCTTTGTATGCCACGACACTTTTGAGGAGTTTGTAAATATCTAATGCTGTATTCATGAGAGGAATATCCCTTCGTAATAAGATGGATCAAATCCGACGATAAGCTGGTCTTTATATTCGATAACGGGGCGTTTGATGAGAAGATTATGGTTACTCATCCACTCAATTTTACCGTTATCATCGAGTTCAAGTGCTTTGATACCTAATATTTTATAGGTTGTCCCTTTGGTGTTTAAAAGGATCGAGAGGGGCGCAGTTTTAACCCATGTTTCGATTATTTCACGAGAAACAGGGGCAGTTTTAAAATCATGGAACGTATATGAGATAGCATGGGTATCCAAAAATTTGAGTGCTTTTTGGACGCTCCCGCAACTTTTTATTCCGTAGATGTGTGTCATTGGATTACTCGATAATTTTAGGAACAATGAAAAAATGCTCTTGAGCATGAGGAGCATGGGCTAGAATATCATCGTTAATGGTGCGATTTACACTGCCGATGTCTTCACGAAGTCGAGTAGCAGAATCGGACATTGCAAATGTAGCTTCCACACTGTCCGTATTAAGTTCAGAAAGATTATCGACAAAGGAGACGATTTCACTCAGTTGCGATATCATCTCTACACGATGTTCTTGGGGAATTTGTAGATATGAAAGTTTTTCTAATCGTTGTAGTAGTGCTTCATCAATTTGCATGGTTAACCTAAGTTGTGATAAATTTATAAAAATAATTGTACCCTAAAAAAAGGTTTACTTAACTTTAACGTAGGGTAAGATATTATTAGCGCATTAATGAACAGTGAGAGACAGGAGCCGTTTTGAGTCTAAAAGAGAATATGGATGCCCTTAAAGAGGAACTGAGTTCTGAAGAGAAGTTTTTTGAAAGCGCGATACGTACGGAGCGTTTTGTTAAAAAGTACCAAAAACCTTTAATCGCGACCGTTGTCGCTTCATTATTAGCAGCGGGCGGAGCTATCGGATATCAGGCATACACCAATGCAAAATTAGAGAGTTCCAATGCGGCATTTAATCTCCTTTTGGCGAATCCTTCCGATGCAAAAGCGGAACAAACATTAAAAAATGACAATCCTGCATTGTACGATGTGTGGAAACTTTCCCGTGGGATTTCGCAAAACGATGTGAGCATTCTCGAAGGGCTTAAGCACTCAGAAGCTTTTGGTGTTGCTGATATCGCATCGTATGAAGCGGCGGCGATCAAAGGTGATGTTGCGTCGTTGGATCAATATACTAAAAAACAAGGTGCTCTTTACAAAGATTTAGCATTGCTTGAATTGGCAGTGAATGCTATTGAGAAGGGTGATGCTAAGACAGCCAATGAAAAATTAGCGCTCATCAGTGCAGAATCTCCTATTACCCAAGTTTCAGGAGCTCTTGCTCACTACGGAGTAAAATAATGAAATTAATTACTATTGCGGTATCGATTGCTACAGCGGCACTATTTTTTAGCGGATGTTCCC
Organism: Sulfuricurvum sp.; assembly: GCF_019163035.1. Taxonomy (GTDB): domain Bacteria; phylum Campylobacterota; class Campylobacteria; order Campylobacterales; family Sulfurimonadaceae; genus Sulfuricurvum. Next base: position 10,577 of record NZ_JAFLKV010000102.1, on the reverse strand, counting down.
ATAAAGAGGTTTATAAACCCGAAGATATCAAAGGTGAATGGCGTACAGAGGGTCATATCAGTGGCTCCATTATTCAAACAAATCAATCCGTTTCGTTGTTAGACAATGGTCGATTGTTGACCAAAGATGGCGAAAAAAACATCAAAATTCCTGAGAACTACCGTTTAATCAATGCAAATGAAACATGGATTATTACCGAAAGCCCTGAAGGAAATCTGGTTCTTTTTCCTGAAGACGGAACCGATGCGAAGGTGACGTTTGAGTTCAAACGTACGGTTGCCGCAGTCAGTATCCAAGATGATACCGTAGCCGTTTTATTTGCTAACAATGAGATGGCGCTTTACTCGCTTGAGAGTAAAAAGCTCCTTTTTAAAGAGAGTGCTAATGCACCGATAGCGGTCGATTCTCGTATTGCAAACCCATATTTTCTAAAAGAGCTCGTATTGTTCTTAACACTTGATGGAAAAATTGTGATTGTTAACTCAGAAACCAAGCAAGTACTTCGTTCGGTAGTTGTTAGTTCGGATGAATTTTTTAATAATATTACCTATTTGAACGTTATTGACAATAACCTCTTAGCCGCTACCGGTACGGGTGTTTTGGCACTTTCCCAAAAAGAGGCACGGGAAAAATACGAAATCCGCAATATCGCTTACACGGCGGAGGGGATTTGGTTAACGACCAAACAAGGTGAAATTATCGCACTCAGTCCTACATTGCAGTATAAAGCGAAAAAGAAATTTCCGTTTGCCCATTTCGTAGGGATCAGCGTTCAAAATGACCGTGTCTACGCATTGGAGCAAGAGGGATATATGATCGCTCTCACCAAAGATCTTTTGGTGTATGACGTTTATGATATCGATATGGACAACGACAATAAAATCTTCCTCGGAGACGGACGGTTCTACTTCGACGACCGCTATATCAATATCAAATAATGTCGAAAGAGCTTGAGGCTTTTATCGAGTATATCACCGTTATCAAAGCCCTCAGCCCTCGAACTATCGAGGCGTATGCTCATGACTTGAGCGGCATCGAACAGCTTGCCGCTAAAAGTCTCACGCAGATCGATTCTACTCTCGTTTTTAAGATACTCGGATCGATCACCAACAAAAGAACCCTCAACCGAAAACTCTCCGCGTTTAACTCGTTCCTTGATTTTTGCCATCGTAACCGTTTTGATTCGCTTTCTACTAAATTTTCTCTCTCAAAAATTCCGAAAAATCTTCCGAAATATCTCCCATTTGAGACGATCCAATCCTCACTGGCTTTGATCGATCGGAGCGACTGGATCGGGTTGCGCGATTACGCCCTTATCCTTTTTCTGTATGCTTCAGGATCTCGCATCAGTGAGTGTTTGGTTGCACAGGAGGGGGACATCGAGGGGGAGTGGCTCCGTATCCGCCACGGTAAAGGGGAAAAAGAGCGTTATGTCCCTATTGCGCAGGAGGCACTAAAAGCGCTCAGAGCCTATCAGGAATCCTCTCCCTATCACAACCGCCCGCATCTGTGGCTCAACTATCGGGGAGAGCCTCTCAGCCGTATCTCCGCCTTCAAAATCACCCAAAAATATCTCGGTGTTTCCCCCCATGCACTTCGACACTCCTATGCGACGGCACTGATCCTCGGCGGAGCCGATCTGCGCGTTGTTCAAGAGCTTCTCGGACACGCATCGCTCCTCACGACACAAATCTATACTCATGTTCAAAAGCAGAACCTCCAAGAGACGGTACTGAAACATCATCCGATGGCACATTCTTGATTTTCGTCAAGAGGATATTTTCTCGTTAAGGTTATCATCCCTTATTAAAAAAAAGGAATACCTATGACCTACGCTTCATTTACGGCAGATATTGTTTACGGAGATACGCAGCCCGTCATTACACCGCTTATTACAAATGAGTTTACCAAAGAGATACGGATTGTTTTTCGATCAGGTCAATCGATGAAAGCGCATAAAACATCATTTCCGATTACAGTGATGATTGTATCGGGAGAAATCGATTTCGGTATCGCTGATGAGAGAATGATATTCGGTGCGGGGGATGTGGTGGCATTGGAGCCGAATGTCGTTCATGATTTAAATGCTCTCGAAGACTCTATAGTTCGCCTTAGTTTGCATAAAAGTGACAGTGTTGCACGGGTTAACGGGGTACTTAAGTTATAATGGCAGTATGATTTTATGTGATATTGGCAATACCTCGGTTGATTTGTTTATAAACGGCAAACGTACCAAACTGTGCGTCGAAAATTTTGACCCTGCAACATTTGAAGATGATGTTTATTACGCCAGTGTCAATGCCTCTATCAATGAGGGTATTCGAGAACGTACGAATTGGTATGACGTGCGAGTATTCATCGACTGGGATAAATACTATCCCACGATGGGAGTTGATCGGATTATGGTGTGTGAAGCGGTAGAAGAGGGCGTTATCGTCGATGCGGGAAGTGCGATAACGGTCGATGTGATGCATGGCGGAAACTATCAAGGGGGTTTTATTGCCTTGGGGCTTCGTACGGCACAAGAGGCATATTCGAGACTATCTCCTGCATTGGACGTGTCATTTAACTTTGAGGTAGATTTGGCTAAAATTGCAAAAAATACTCCCGATGCCATCACGGTCGGTTTTTTAGCTCCGTTGATCGAAAAGATTGAGAGACTTGGAAAACCGCTTTATTTGACCGGAGGGGATGGACGATTACTCTCTCATTTTTTGAGCGAAGCAGTGGTGGCTGAAGATCTGATCTTCACAGGGATGAAAAAGTTGATAGAAAAAGGTGTTAAATGCTAAGTGTTGCACTCCCAAAAGGGCGAATTGCCGAAGATACGTTGGAAATTTTTGAGACGATTTTCGGAAGCAGTTTTAAATTCGATGATCGTAAATTGATCCTGCAAACTGAAAATTTTAAATTTTTATTGGTACGTAATCAGGATGTTGCAACATATGTCTATCACCAAGCGGCGGACATCGGAGTTGTTGGTCTCGATACTCTTGAAGAGCAGGGGTTGGACGTGATTCGTCTCCTTGATTTGCAAAAAGGGAAATGCCGTGTCGCTATCGGGATGAGAGCGGGAGAGAAACCGGACTTTACGAAGAGCGAGATCAAAGTAGCGACGAAGATGGTCAATATCACGAAACGCTATTTTGCCGAGCGTGCGGTTGCCGCCGATATTATCAAACTTTACGGCTCTATTGAACTTGCACCCCTTGTTGGACTTGCCGATATGATCGTCGATGTTGTTGAAACAGGCAGTACGATGAAACAAAACGGGTTGGAAGTGGTTGAGACCATTATGGAATCGACGACCCATCTTATCGCCAATAAAAATAGTTTTTTTGAGAAGAAAAGTGAAATATTAGATGTGTATGAAAAAATTAATGCTCTGTTGTATGGAAATAAGTAAATAATTCACTATTCATTCACAATACTACTTTAAAATGTGGTTCATTAAAAAGACAAAAAGGACAAATTATGTCAACATACTATTCATCACGTTTTGCATTAGCCGTATTGCTTGCAGGATCGGGACTCCTAGCAGAAGGATTCTCTACGACAGAGTATATTAATGTCACTAAATCGATTCCTAATTATTCAACCGTGCAAGAAGAGATTCCAAGCGAAAAGTGCTATGACGTACAAGAAAAAGTAAGCTCTGGAGGAACCAACAATGATATCGTTGGAGCCGTTGTCGGTGGGGCTTTAGGTGGTGTTTTAGGACATCAAGTCGGAGGTGGAAAAGGTAAAACAGCTGCAACGGTCGGTGGAGCAGTACTGGGAACATTAGCGGGTCAAAATGTAGGAAGTAAATACAATACTCAGGCTACGTCATCGTATCAAACTGTCCGTAAATGTGAAACGACCACGATAGTGAAAACACGTCAAGTACTAGGCGGTTATACAAATGTTGCTAAACTTAAAGGGAAAGAGATCACTGTTGAGAGTGATCAACCAATGAAACAAATTCCCGTAACCGTTACTTATAGCTATTAATTTTCTTCTCCCTTTTTTTTGGAGAGAAATCTCCTCTTTATTACCCTCATTTCAACGATAATCTGTTAGAATAAATCATAATATATATTTTCTCTAAGAACAGGAGTTTCCATGGCACTAAAAGTAGCGATTAACGGAACCGGTAGAATTGGAATTATCGTAGCTAAAATTATTGCTGAGCGTAGCGATATTGAGTTGGTAGCTCTAAATACTACCTCAAAACCTGAAATGTTAGAATATTTACTCAAATATGACAGTGTCCATCGCGGTATTGATGCCAAAGTGATTGATGAAAATACGATTGCTATCGGCGGCAAAAATGTCCGTATGTTTCGTGAGAGAGATATCGATAAAGTAGACTTCGGTAGTGCCGGAGCGGAAGTGGTTATCGAATGTACCGGTGTCTTTATCGATACGGAAAGTTGTCAGCGTCATCTTAAAAACGGTGTTCGAAAAGTGGTAATCTCCGCTCCGGCTAAAGATGATACGCCGACCTATGTTATCGGTGTTAATTCTGATGAGTACAAAGGGGAAGCTATTATCTCTAACGCCAGTTGTACAACCAACTGTCTTGGACCGATTTGTAAAGTTTTGGATGATGCATTCGGGATTGAAAACGGTCTCATGACCACTATCCACTCGTATACAAACGATCAAAATATCTTAGATGTTAAACACGCCAAAGACCCTCGCCGTGCACGTGCCGCTGCACTCAATATGATCCCAACTTCTACGGGTGCGGCAAAGGCAATCGGCAAAGTTATGCCTCAATTGCTGGGAAAACTCAACGGTTATGCGATGCGCGTACCGACTCCGGACGTTTCTGTGGTTGATTTGACGGTTAATTTGAAAAAAGCAGTGACCAAAGAGGATATTAACGCAGCATTTAATACGGCGGCAGAAGGTTCTTTTAAAGGGCTTCTCGAAGTCGATAATGATAAACGGGTGTCGTGTGATTTTATCGGCTCAACTTACAGTTCAACGTATGTTCCTGATATGACGAGTGTTGTTGGCGGTACAACGGTTAAAGTATTGGCTTGGTATGACAATGAGTGGGGATACAGCAGTCGCCTTGTTGATATGACGGTTCTTATCGGTACACATTAATGCTTCGGTATACGAACCATTTCGAGACTAAAACTCTCGATCCGTATACCCTTGAAAAAGGGTTTGAGGCTGTTCGTTATGAAGCTGCTTCGGGTGATGTTGGATATTATCATCTCCCCCTCGCTTCTCAGACGCTTGTAAAAGAGCTCGAAACGCTTCATGATGAGATTGATCGTCGGTTTAATACGATTGCTATCATCGGTATCGGGGGATCGTCGCTGGGGATAAAAGCGATTGAGAGATTGCTCCGTCCCAATACCCCTAATGCTAAAAAACTCATTTACCTCGAAAACTCCGATCCGATCAGCATTATGAGTGAGATGAAACAGATCGATAAATTTCGTACCCTATTTGTGGTGATATCCAAATCGGGCGGAACCGTTGAGACCCTCTCTATCTTTAAACGACTTATCGTTAGCTTTGAGCTACCGTTGGAAAATTCAGATCAAATCTATATTGTGAGTGATGATAATTCTCCGCTTGCCCAGTTTGCCGATGAGTATCATTTACGCCGTTTTGTGATCCCTGCCAATGTCGGTGGACGTTTTTCGGTTCTAAGTGCGGTAGGGATGGTTCCTTTAACCTTAGCCGGATTTGATACGGGGGCTATTCTTCGAGGTGCGCAGACATTTTTAGAGCAGTTTTGGAATCGTGAAGAAGATCATATGCTTCAAAAAGCGGCTTTCTATGTCACCCACAGTGAACAATATCCTATGAATGTGTTATTTGCCTACTCGGACACGTTTGAAGAGTTTGGAAAATGGGTGGTTCAGATATGGGGCGAATCGTTGGGGAAACGAAACCGTGTGGGTGCGCGTGTTGGTTTGACACCGATATCGCTCATCGGGTCAGTGGATCAACACTCTTTCTTACAACTTATCATGGAAGGTCCGCTCAACAAAACCGTTACTTTCATGCATATCGAACACTCTGAAGAGCATTTGATGATTCCGGAACTTTCCCTGAAATATCTTGAAAAAAGTGATTTTGTAAATGGTAAAAGTTTTAATGATTTGATTAACGCTCAATGTCATGCAACAATGCAGAGTGTTTTGCAAAGCGGTGTGAGTGTGGATGAGATCGCGTGGAAGCAAATCGATGAGGGATCCGTTGGAGAATTGATTCTTTATTATGAACTTTTAACCTCTATAAGTGGAGCATTGTTAGAGATACATACGTACGACCAACCGGGTGTTGAAGTGGGTAAAAAGATTTTAGGAACTTACTTTAACCATTAAGTTTAGGCATTAAAAGCCTAAACTTTTTTCATTAAATCTTCTTCAGACTCTTTATTGATAGAATCCATCAGTGAAAAGAGATTTTGACTATAATTTTCCATCTCTTCAAAGCTAGCTAAAATAGTCTCTTTATGATCGATAGTGCGATCTTCATGTTGGATATATTTCATATTCTCTAAAACAATATCATGAACTTTAGCATGTGGTGTGCTGAGTGCAGGAAAACTTGATAGGTGTGAGAACCGTATTTTCCCCTCTCCTGAATCGTACCATTTACCTAAGCGACAGCTGTGATGATCAGAAAAAATTGTTTCGATTTTGCCATTCGAAATACTTTTATATGCGTTAGATTTGAAGATAATATGATCAATTTTAGCTAGTGTAATAAAGGTTGTATTTTCAATTGCAGTTGTCTGTAATGCGGCTTTTTTTGCACCTTCATTAAATGTGTATAGTGTTTGACGGAATGAACCGATTGCTTCACTGGATTCTTGCGCTATATCATTCATATCTTCAGAATTTGAATGGATTTCTGTTGTCTCTTGTTGCAGTGTTTGAACGGCGATTCCAATCTCTCCTGTTGCTTTTTGGGTGCGTTCGGCAAGTTTACGTACTTCATCGGCAACGACGGCGAATCCTCGTCCATGTTCACCTGCACGGGCCGCTTCGATAGCAGCATTGAGTGCAAGAAGGTTAGTTTGGTCGGCAATGTCTTTAATGAGATTAACAACGGAGCTGATTTCTCCTGTTTTTTCATTGAGGGCATTAATTGCATCGGCTGAAACCTGTACTAACTCAATTAGACGGCTGAGTTTAGTAACAATTTCTTCAAGTTCATTAACGCTATTCGATGATTTGTCGGACGTAGTTTGACTGATTTCAGCTATAGTATGGAGTCGTTGGATTGTATTTTGAAGATCAATTTGAATGACCTCCATTCCACCACCTGAGCCAGAACCGATTTGCCCAAGCGCACTGTTTAGGATTGATTTCTGAATATGTTTGTATGTCATATGCATCGCATCAATCGCTTTATTGATAAAAGCACTTGCTTCTTTGTACTCCCCTTGCAACCCCTTAATGTTTATTTTACGATAAAACTCATCACGACTTGCCGCTTCAACACTGGCTCGTATTTCACGAATAAACACTTCGGATTGATCAAGCATATTATTGGTATTCCAACATAATGTGTTCAGTTCGCCGTGATCTTTTATATCTGTTATGCGGCTTTCAAGCTGACCTGCTTCAGCTTGTTTTATGACAGCGGCAACTTCATGGATTGTTTTTTGAGCTTCACGTATATTGATAAATACGAACCATGCAAGGGCAAAATTGGCAATATTTAAAAGACGAATCCAACTCCACCCATACAAAACGATTTCGAGTATAAGGGCAAAAACGAATAGAACTATTGAAATAATATTGGCATATTGAACTTTAGAGAGAGAGGATAAATTCGTCATACGATTGTCCTTTATCTTTGAGTATTTGATTAAGTAAGGCTTCAGAAGCGTTGATTCCACTGTTACGTTCAGATTGAAGTAAACTAGTATAAAGAGGTTTGATTATATTTAGTGCTTTATCTGAGGGTTTACGGCGTACAGAATGATAGTGAGTAATTTCTCTATTGGAATTAAAGGAAGGGGTTACATGAGCAAATACCCAATAGAAGTCACCATTTTTTGTTTTATTTTTAACGTAGGCAAAAATTTCTTTGCCATCCTTAATTCTGCTCCAAAGAAGTTTAAAAACGACTGATGGCATATCTTGATGGCGTAAAATATTATGTGCTTCACCCAATAATTCAAATTCATTGTAACCTGACATTTCAATAAAAAGAGCATTGCCATAAGTAATTTTGCTGTTTAAATCTGTTTTAGAAACGATAAATTGTTCTTCTCCAAATATTAATTCTTGATTAGCCATAAATTTCCTCACTAATTTAGTTAAATATTATAAACGCTAATAGTTAGTCTAGCAACCATTTCCTGAATTTTTTCCCTTTAATGGGTTGGTTAACTAATTTTTGGTAAATATCTTCTGCTTTTACACGGGGAACCGCAACATAGCTTAGATGATCTAGTTGATCGATTTTTCCGATCTCTTCTTTGTTTAACCCACATTCATGAATCAGTGCTCCGACAATATCACCAGCTCTAAGTTTTTCTTTTTTACCGGCATCGATACAAATCGTACGCATTTGTGTTTTTAGGTTAAATCCATTTCTAGTAATTGGTAGCTCAATTGGGGTAATATCACGTTTTAAGTCTATAAAACGCTCATACTGGTGGTGATTGACAAGGGTGATGGCGATACCGTTTTTTCTCGCACGTCCTGTTCTTCCGATACGGTGGGTGTAGCGTTCGTTCTGAATAGGGACTTCATAGTTGATAATTGCATCAAGCCCTTCAATATCAATTCCTCGCCCTGCAACGTCGGTAGCAACAAGAATGGGGGCGCTGAGATTACGAAATTGGATGATCGCTTCGTTACGATCAAATTGTTCCATATCGCCGTGCAATGTAAGAACATGTATACCGATTCGATTCAGATCATCACACAACGCATTGGCATCCACTTTGGTGTTGCAAAAGATGATGGTATTGGTAATGTCATGAAGATGGAGTACGGTTGCTATAGCGGGTAATTTATCATTGCAAATATAAGCAATCTCTTCGATTTTTGGTTTGCTGATAGCATGTTCCGCCTGAACCATTATCGGATCTTTCATAAACTCAGAAGTGATAGCTTGGATCGATTCAGGAAAAGTAGCGGAGAAAAGGAGACTTTGTCGTGATGGGGGGGTGAATCCTAAAATAGTTGTAATATCTTCGATAAATCCCATATCGATCATTTGGTCGGCTTCATCCAGCACAACGCTTTGAATAGGAGAGGGGTCAAAGGTCTCCATTTGGAGGAGTTTCAAAACACGACCCGGTGTGCCGACGATGATATGGGCTCCATGTTTAAGTGAATGAATCTGTCCTTTCATCGGAACACCGCCGCATAGGGTGAGGACTTTGATATTCCCCATTTCAGAGGCGAGTGAACGGATCACTTTGGCTACCTGCTCCGCAAGCTCACGGGTAGGGCAGAGGATGAGCGATTGGGTACCGAACATTTTTTGGTTGATACGCTCCAATACTCCAAGACCGAATGCCAATGTTTTTCCGCTTCCGGTAGCGGCTTGGGCGATACAATCTTTTTTTTGTAAGATAACAGGGAGCGCAGTTGACTGAATAGAGGTCATTTTAGTAAATTCAAGTCGTTTTAGAGCCTCTTTGAGAGGTGGTCGTAATGCTAAGGTGTCGAAAGTGGACATTGTGTCGCTTTATAGTTAGATAAAGAGATTATAGCATAGTTGAAGAATTCCCCTGAAAAGGGGAATTTAAGAGGGATTGATTATACCGCTTTGATAGTCACGCCATATTTGTCTTCAGCAACATTACGTGCTTGAAGTGCGTACGATGAAATCTCGTTAAAGTTGAGATATTTATATACTTGATCCGCTTTTCCTGCCAATTTCTCAGGAACGATGCTCATGTACTCAGATACGCTTGGAATACGTCCAAGTTTAGCACATACGCTCGCGAGTTCTGCAGAACCGAGATACACTTGGGTCCCTTTACCAAGACGGTTGTCGAAGTTACGGGTAGAGGTGGAGAATACGGTTGAACCCTCACGTGAGCTCGCTTGGTTCCCCATACAGAGTGAACATCCTGGAACTTCAGTTGTAGCCGCAATCGCTTTATAAACGTCGTAGTACCCTTCGTTGATGAGTTGTTGCTCATCCATACGAGTCGGTGGAACGATCCAGAATTTCTCAACTGCGATTTTACCTTCACCGCGCATTACTTCACCCGCCGCACGGTAGTGACCGATGTTGGTCATACAGCTTCCGAGGAATACTTCGTTGATTTCAGTTCCCGCAACGTCGCTAAGCAATTTAACATTATCAGGATCGTTCGGACATGCCAAAATCGGCTCTTTGACGTCGTTAAGGTCGATTTCGATGATCGCTGCGTATTCCGCATCGGCATCCGGTTCCATCAACGTCGGAGCGGCTAACCACTCTTTCATTTTATCGGCACGACGTTGCAATGTACGAGCATCTTCGTAACCATCGGCAACCATCGCTTCGATCAACGTAACGTTTGATTTTAGGTACTCGATGACCGGCTCTTTGTTAAGGCGAACGGTACATGCCGCCGCTGAACGCTCAGCCGATGCATCGGA
>NZ_JAFLKV010000038.1:19798-22203 GCF_019163035.1 Sulfuricurvum sp. | reverse complement strand
TACGCTCGATCAAAGATGCTTTTGCATTTGTACGCTCAGCGTTCATACGTGGGTAACCCGCTTGACCTTCAAGGATAAAGTCTTTTGCGAAACGACCGTCTTGGATCTCTTTGAGGATCTCTTTCATCGCCGCTTTTGATTGCTCATTGATAACACGTTTACCACTTACATAGTCACCGTATTCTGCTGTGTTAGAGATCGAATAACGCATATCCGCGATTCCACCCTCGAACATCAAATCAACGATGAGTTTAAGTTCATGTAGACACTCGAAGTACGCCAATTCAGGTGCATAACCCGCTTCTGTCAATGTTTCGAATCCCGCTTGAACGAGAGAAACTGCACCACCGCAAAGAACCGCTTGTTCTCCGAAAAGGTCTGTTTCAGTTTCGTCTTTAAACGTGGTTTCAATAATCGCCGTACGTCCGCCACCGATAGCCGATGCGTAAGAAAGCGCCAATTCTTTAGTTGTACCGCTTGGATTTTGTCCAACAGCGATCAAATCGGGAATCCCGCCGCCGCGAACGAACTCACTACGTACAGTATGACCCGGTGCTTTAGGTGCGATCATCGTTACGTTGATATCGCTTGCTGGTTTGATACGTCCGTAATGGATGCTGAAACCGTGACCAAATGCGATAGTAGCACCTGATTTTAGGTTTGGAGCGATTTCGTTTTTGTAGATTTCTGCTTGGTTTTCATCCGGAAGAAGGATCATAACCATATCAGCGTATGCAGATGCTTCTGCAACCGTCATAACTTTGAACCCTTTAGCTTCCGCTTTGCCCCATGAGCTTCCCTCTTTACGGAGACCGATAACAACTTCTACACCGCTATCGCGAAGGTTTTCCGCGTGTGCATGACCTTGTGATCCAAAACCGATCATTGCCACTTTTTTACTTTTGATTAACTCGATATTACAATCTTTATCGTAGTAGACGTTCAATGCCATACAGGTATCCTTAGAGTAAGCTCATAGGCTTAAAATTTGGCGAATTATACCCCACTTTTGCATAAAAATAGTTTAGCGCACCCTTAGAGCATTGTGCTAACTCATCCGCTAAGGGTCTCTAAACGATCCCATGCTACAATTCACCCAAAAATAGAAGGACTTTTTATGAAAAAATTTAACCTTTTTAAAGAGATTATCGTTGTCAACAAAAATGACTTTTTACGTGCTGTGAATTCTACGAAACACTTTGCCATCAGTTATAAAGGGGAGATTGTATTTGAGCCGTTTGAATCCTCATTAATTAGCATTTTTGAGGGGTCAATTCCTACCGTTTCACCGCTGAGCACCAATCTTTCCCGTCCGATTAGTTCCATGCTCGGCAATAACTACCGAATTGTAGAAGATGATGATCGGCTCCTAATCAAAGCTTCCGGTGCATGGCAGAGTATCATCGGATATAACCAAAAACGGGCTTTATACGATGATACGAGTGGTGACGGCATCGCCGAATTTTCCGATAAAAAACTCGAAGAGTGCGGATGGTATGCAACTGAGTTTAACATCAACTATCGAGAAATCGTAGAGCAATTCGAGGAACAATGTGAAGGAATTTTACTCTGCCTCGAGCAAGAAGAGCCCTATCAGTTCAGCGGATTGGGATTTGTATTCGACATCGATCATGCACGCCGTGTCGGATTTGAGTATTGTGTACACGTTATTAAAGTGAAATTAGAAAACGATGAGGATTTTGCTTCTCTCACCGATGATGAAACAGAAGCCAAAGATTACTTTTTAAACTGATCTAAATAGCGTTCTAAAATAATCTTCGCCGAAAGCGAATCGATCCGACCGTCACGCTTGTAGCGGATTTCACCCTTCATCAGAGCTTCGGCTTCTTGGGAACTGTGCGATTCGTCTTGGTAGGCGATCTCACCGCTAAATTCGACAAGATTCATAAAGTGTGCAACGCGACGTCGCATCTCATCCTCTGTCGTACTTCCCATCGGGATGCCGACTACGACTGTCGTTGCCTCGTATTCGTCCAAAACTTTTTTCACATCATTCGCGGCTTGGTTACGATTTTTACGTTCTACTGCGCTAAGCGGTGTCACGATTCCCGATCCTGCACTTAGTGCTAATCCGATCCGTTTTAACCCTAAATCAATCGCGATAATTGTTCCCATCATTTCCCCAGACAGAACTGTCCGAACATCTTGTCAAACATCTCATCGAGTTCGTACGGTCGGCTTATAGAGGCAACAGCGCGGATCGCTGCATTGATATGAAACGAGAAAAACTCTAACTCACCGTCATGCAACGGTTCATACGCTTCATCGATGGAGCGGACGGCACTCTCGGTCGCACTGATTTGACGTTGCGAAATGAGCATCATCTCCTCGCCGTCGTTTTCATAATCCATGAGAGAGCTCAAGGTATTAATCAACGATTGCAT
>NZ_JAFLKV010000038.1:2165-19698 GCF_019163035.1 Sulfuricurvum sp. | reverse complement strand
CGCCGTCGTTTTCATAATCCATGAGAGAGCTCAAGGTATTAATCAACGATTGCATTTCCTGTTTGCAACTCAACCGTATAGGCGCATATTCACTAATTACAGTAGAGTCAAAACACTCTGGTAAATCCGATTTGTTCAAAATACAAATAAAAGGTTTCTCTTCGCGGTAACGCTCGATTAAATCGATAATAGCGCGGTCTTCATCATCGATTGCACGTGAGGAGTCAAACAAAGCAATCACCACATCGGCATTTTCGATAGCCGCGATAGAGCGCTCGATCCCGATCCGCTCAATCTCATCATGAGCGTTCCGTATCCCCGCCGTATCGACCAGACGGATCAAATGGGTACCGATACGCACCTGCTCTTCGATCGTATCACGAGTCGTCCCTGCTATATCGCTGACAATGGCACGCTCATAATCGAGAAGCGCATTCAGAAGTGAGCTTTTCCCGACATTGGGTTTACCGATGATAGCAACTCGAAATCCCTGCATTAACCCGCTACGTCTTCGGCTCGATTCTAGGGTACGTGAGAGAGTATGTTTAATGTTCGCGAGTTTGACTTCAATCTGATCTACAACGTCTTGAGGCAAATCCTCTTCGGCATAATCGATCACCACTTCAGAGTACGCCAAGATTTCGAGCAACGAATCTCGGATTCCCTCGATATATCCGCGCAACTCCCCCTTCATCTGACGCGCTAGTATCCGAGCGGCATCATCGCTTTTGGCTTCGATCAGTGCGGCCGTTGCTTCGGCTTGGGTGAGATCGAGCCGTCCGTTTAAAAAGGCTCGTTTGCTAAATTCTCCCGGCTCGGCTAAACGCGCCCCCTCGGACAATACCGCCCGAAGTAACGATTCAGCAACAACATAGCCGCCGTGGCATTGGAATTCCACTACCTCTTCTCCCGTAAAACTGCGAGGTGCTTGGAAATAAATCACAATCGCTTCGTCGATCAACGTACCGTCATTATGATGTAAAGAGCTAAGGGTTACATAGCGAGGTTGAAGCTGGAATTTTTGGGTAAGTTTTAATGCGATCTCGTAAGAGCGCCCTCCGCTGAGGCGGAGGATGGAGATAGAGCCAATGCCGTTTGCGGTGGCAATGGCGGCGATAGTTTCATTCATCAATATTCGTGATAGCTATTGATAATGATAAACTTACCGCCATCACGAGTTGAGCGAATAGCGACATAGCGATCAGGATAACGATCACGCAGCTGTTTGAGGGCAATTTGAACCAATACCCCATCCAATACTTTCGTCTGCGCACGTCCGTCTTGATCGATAACATCACACACGTTGATCAAATAGCGAGAAATCGACTCTTCTTGATTCTTCAAGAACTCCGCAATTTCCAAGCGCAACTGCATCCCGTATACGGCATTGATCCAGTTGAAGAGCATATAAGAGAGTGCTTTATAACGATACCCCTCTTTGCCGATCATGAGCGCCGCATCGGCACCCGTAAACTCAACAAGAAGTGTATTTTCATCATAAACACTAACATCAATACCGTTGATATCAAAACAGATATCTTTGAAGAGAACATTGATCTGCTCTTTGACTTCATCGGCACACTCTTGGGCAGAGAGCTGATAGAAATCACCCTCCAGCTCCCCCTCTTCCTCAAAATCATCGGCTTGTTCGTAAAACTCATCACCCAAGACCAACTCTTCTGGCTCAACAGGTTCAGCTGATACGATAGGCGTTTCAATCTCTGTTTCAACAACAGCAACACTCTCTTCAACCGCCTCTAAAGGCTTATGCGGAAGGTTAGCGATAATGATCGCCGATTTTCTAAAAAGACCCAGAACCCCTCTGGAGGGGAACTGAACGATCTCAACTTGAAGCGCGGTAACGGAACATCCAAATTCAGCAGCCGCTTTTGCGTATGCCTCTTCTAACGTGTGTGCTTCAATCTTTTTCATGATGCTTTTCCGCAAGATGAGCTTCGTGACGTAGTGCGCGCGCTGCTTCAAACTGTTTGTTGACCATATATTGTTGCGCAATAGAGAAAAGGTTGTTTACAAACCAGTACAGTACAAGTCCCGATGGGAACGTAATGAAAAAGAACATAAAGATAAGCGGTAAAAATTTAAAGATTTTTTCCTGCAACGGATCGGTAAAGTTGCTCGGAGTGATCTTTTGCTGATAATACATCGTAGCACCCATCAAAATAGGGAGGATGTAATACGGGTCCATACGTGAAAGGTCGGTAATCCATAATAACCAAGGAGCCCCTTGGAGTTCAACGGCATTCAAAAGTACGCGATAGATCGCAAAGAAAACAGGGATTTGGAGTACCAACGGTAAACATCCGCCCAACGGATTGGCACCGTGTTTTTTGTACATTTCCATAACTGCCGCGTTCATACGGGTCGGATCACCTTTGTACTTCTCTTGCACCTCTTTGATACGTGGAGCAATATCTTTGATCTTTTGCATCGAGACCATCCCTTTGTGGGTCAAAGGGTAAAGGAAAATACGGATAAGTACCGTAAGTGCAATAATAGACCAACCCCAGTTACCGAGTAGTCCGTGTAACCACATCAAAACTTTAAAAATCGGAGCGGCTACAAAAGTAAACCATCCGAACTCGATAGCATTAACCAATACCGGATTAATCGCTTCGAGTGTTTTATACTCTTTAGGACCGATGTATCCGTTGAACGTAAAATTCGGTGTTCCTTCCAAATAGGTAACAGGGTTGCTATTCGTATCTCTCTCAACCGTTACTTGAGTCGATTTATCAAATCCATAAAAAATAGTCGCGTAGTATTGGTCAAATGCAGAGACAAGATGAACGTCACTAAAGAGTGAACGACCTTCTACATCACCGTCTTCAAAAATGGTAGTGAGATTGTCACCCGAGTAAATCATTCCACCTACTACCGTCATCATTTGCTCAATAATTTGAGGATGCTGTCCGAGGTAGAGAGAGTAACGTTTCTCATTAGAGAGTGAAACTTTCGCGTCGTAGTGACCATCCGCATAAAATGTTAATGTTTTTGTTACGGTCAATTCAGGGAGATTTTGGGTAAGCAAGAGGGTTGCTTTTCCATTTTCGCCCAAAGCTATGTTCGTCACATCGGTCGTATACGGTGTTTTAGCCGCCGCTTCGTTCAATGCTGCATCAGCAAAACGAATTTGAAGCGGTTTAGCACCCTCAGAAGAGATTAGCTCAGAGAGTTTCCCGTCTTTTCCATTATGCTTTGCATTGCTTAAAACAACGGATGAGACCCGTCCGAGAGTATCGATTTTGAGGGTAAATTCTTTTGCGCTAATCGTAGTTAACGTGTCGGTTGTAACGGTTTTAATATCCGAAGTACTGGTAGCATTCGCTTCTGATTGTACAGCTGTCGGCTGTTCTACAACTGCCTTAGCTTCGCTTACATTGGTACTATTGGTTTCACTCTTTGAAGCGTTGGGAGGAAATAGCGTCGTATAACCTATAAAAAAGACGAAAGATAAAGCGACGGCAACGAGAAGTCGCTGATTTGGAGTAAACTTTTCTAACACTGTGACCCTTTAAACTTAAAATTTTTAATCAGAAAATAATTCTGTTGATATGGAACAAACCAGTATTTTATCGTATTTATCGAGAGTTCGGAGGGTTTTAACGTCGGTTTGTTGATAATCGGATAATCTATTCCGCCAGGAAACAGTTGATTGCACCGTAAAATACGTAAAAATGTGGAAATGAATGCACGAGGAAGAGTATTTCGTTCAAATTGCCATAGGGCAAATTCGGAACATGAGGGGTAATGACGACACGAACCTCGTGTCACCAAAGAGAATGAGTGCCGGTAAAGCCAGAGCAGTTTAAGAAAGAAGATTCTTATCATCACCTACTCCAACCATGGCACCCGTCCGTTTTAAAACATATTTGCAGTCGCGTCGCACTGTATCGAAAGAGTTGTCAAATAACCCTCTCTTGGCGACAAAAACGTACCATCCGTCTTGCGCATTGGGTGAGAATTCATCGAAAAGAGCCCGTAAGCGTCTTTTACACCGATTTCTCACTACTGCATTTCCAACTTTTTTACTGGCCGTATATCCAACTTTTTTTTCTCCCTTAAGCGGGAGATAAAACAACGCTATGGAAGTGCTATGAGCATTCTTGCCGCGTTGATAAACACGCTGAAACTCGCTGTGAAGCTTCAACATCGAGAAGCTATTTAGACAGCCAATCGTTTTCGACCTTTAGCACGACGCGCGTTTAATACTCGACGGCCATTTTTTGTCGCCATACGTGCACGGAAGCCGTGAGTACGTTTACGTGGCGTATTATGTGGTTGGTATGTTCTTTTCATAAGCCATATCCCTTTAGAAATTTTTAGCACGCAATAATAGACAATTCTTACTTAAAGATGGGTTAAGTTTCGTAAAAGCTTATTAAAACTATTTCGAAAAAGTCCGATATACTCACTAAGATTAACCTAAAAGGGTGTGCCATGACCACTGCAACCTCTTATGATGCGTATCGCTCCCACGAGCTCGCTATCTCTATGAAAACCAGTAGCGGAGATACCCTATCTCTCAACTTTACCAATGAACAATCTCTTTCGCTCAGTGAAAAAACAACCTCCGATTCCAAAGAGCAATCGTTCTCGTTTGCTTCAATGCAGGCTTTTTCTTTTAGTATGGATAGCAACGGTATCAGTGAACAAGATCAGCAAGAGATCAATGCTTTTATGAAAAAAGCACAGCCCTATATCGATAAGTTTATGAAAGAACTCGAAGATCAAAACCAAACTTCACCGATCAATAAAATCGCTTCGGATGTGACAAAACTGATCGGAAACCTCAAAACTAGTGATGAAAATGTCAAAAATCATGCGAAAAAAGGGGTAGTAGATCTCTTTGATAATGCAGTAAAAGAGACCAAAACAACCGAAAAAATCATCGAAGAGGCTCAAAAATTGATGCAAAAGATCATCGATGGATTTGATAAAATGTTTGAACCGATGTACGCTTAATTAAAGTACCGCATCGCTTGATGAAGTATCCTAAGGATGGAAACTTTCGTATCACTCACTCGGTAAATCACGATATACGGAAAACGGCGCACGACATACTCGCGTGTCCCTGATTTCTTGCCTTCTCGATAGTTTAGTGGATTTTTGAGGATTCTGATTGCGGCGTTTTTGATTGAGACAAGTGCTTGTTCAGCGATAAACGGGGATGCTTCGGAAGCGTAAAATAGCTATTTTGATTCGGTCGGCTTGAGATCACCGTGACCATTCAAGCTGCCGTTGTTCCATGCTTTTTGTGTAGTGTTTCCATAAATATTTTCATCTCTGCTTCGGCTTCTGTGTCACTGAGAACATTGCCGTTCTCAACATCCACTAAACCTTTTTCCACTTCGGCAATATACCACGCATCGTAAGCGGCTTGTTGATCTATTTGTTCGTTATTTTCGCTCATTGCGTTCTCCTTTTCGAAGATTAATAACGATATTTTAACATGGATTTTCAAAAAGTTGGATCCCCTACAAGAGAGGAGAAGACGAAAGGGGTATTAAGGCTTTAAAAAATCTCGCAATGTCGGCATCACTGACTGCCCTTTCGGGGCATTACCCAAATCCAAATTCACTTTGAGTTTCATGTGGCAATCGCGACATTCACGAATCACGGCGTGTTCTGCTATCCGTGATCCCTCGATTTTAGCTATCGGATGACACGCAAAACAATCACTTCCGCAATCCGCCATTTTAGCGGGATCGGCACTGTGGCATTTGATACACGTTTGCATCGGCTTATGACGCATATCCGTGTCGATAGTTTTAAGCAATGCGGGGTGACAGGTCATACAATCCCCTGTACACCCCCACAACGGCAATAAAAAAAATAAAATTAAAAGGATCGTTTTCATAAATGCGATTATGCCACAGAAACGGTAATCTCATCTCCAATTGCATCAAATGTGACCGATGAGCCTTCATCGACCTCTCCGCCGAGGATCAAATCAGCAAGGCGGTCTTCAACGATCTCATAGAGTGCGCGTTTGAGCGGACGTGCACCGTAGACCGGATCGAATCCCGCACTCGCAATGTAGCGTTTCGCGCTGTCGGTAAGGGTGAGGGTAATGTCACGCTCTTCCACTTTTGCCGCAATGTCTCTAAAGAATAGATCGACGATGCTGAGGATCTGCGCTTCACCCAACGGATTAAAGACTACCACATCATCCAAACGGTTTAAAAATTCGGGTTTAAAGTGCTGTTTCAACTCACCTAGCACCATAGCTTGCAATCCCTCATCACCGTGATGCGCCATGATCTTATCACTCGCGATGTTCGAGGTCAAGATGATGATGGTGTTGGTGAAATCGACCACCACCCCTTTGTTATCGGTCAAACGTCCATCATCGAGCACTTGTAAGAGGACATTGAACACATCGGGGTGTGCTTTTTCGACCTCATCGAACAAAATAACGCTGTAGGGCTTGCGACGCACCGCTTCGGTAAGCTGTCCCCCCTCATCAAACCCGACGTACCCAGGAGGGGCACCGACGAGACGTGACACGGCATGTTTTTCCATGTATTCGGACATATCGATTCGGATCATCGATTCACTGCTGTCAAAGAGAAATTTCGCCAATGTTTTCGCCGTCTGTGTTTTCCCGACTCCCGTAGGGCCGAGGAATAAAAATGATCCGATCGGACGGCTCTTATCGGAGAGTCCCGCTTTGTTTCTCTTAATTGCACGGGCTACGGCATGGGTCGCTTCTACTTGCCCTACGACATCACGGTTGAGTTCCTCTTCGATATGAAGGATCTTCTCTTTTTCACCTTGAAGCATTTTGTTCACCGGAATTTTTGTCCAGCGGCTCACAATCCCTGCAATAGAAGCTTCATCGACACTGTTTTTTAGCAGTGTCCCCTCAGCAACCATCCCTTTCCATTTCTCTTGGAGCGCTTTTTCTTCCTCAAACAGTTTCGGAATTTGACCGTATTCGATCTCTGCGGCTTTGTTAAAATCGGCCGCTTGTTTCGCACTTTCGGCTTCACGGCGTTTGGCTTCGATCTCCGCTTTGATTTTTGCTACCCGTTCGAACACCTCTTTTTCATGGGCGAATTGCGATTCCAAACTACGTCGCTCTTCCCCCGCATCGGCAAGTTCACGCTCGATCTCATCAAGTCGTTTGGTATTTGCCACGGACTCTTCCATTTTAAGAGCCTCTTTTTCGACTTGCAAATGTGTAAGACGGCGTTTAACGCTTGCCAATGCGTTCGGTTCTGATTCGATTTGCATTTTTAACTCAGCCGCCGCCTCATCGATCAAATCAATCGCTTTGTCCGGTAAAAATCGATCATTAATATAGCGATCCGAAAGTTTTGCCGCCGCCACCAATGCCGAATCGGTAATAGTGACATTATGATGGGATTCCAAACGTTCTTTGAGTCCGCGAAGGATTTGAAGCGATTGGTTCACGCTCGGCTCATCCACATTAACGGGCTGAAAACGGCGTTGAAGGGCGGCATCTTTTTCGAAATATTTACGATACTCTTTGAGCGTTGTTGCCCCTATAGTGTGTAACTCTCCACGAGCCAGTGCCGGTTTAAGGATATTCGCCGCATCCATAGACCCCTCAGAGGCACCTGCGCCGACGATCGTGTGAATCTCATCGATAAAGAGGATAACGTTTCCGCTCTTTTTTACCTCATCGATAACGGCTTTGAGACGATCTTCAAACTCTCCACGGTATTTCGCTCCTGCAATCAATGCACTCATATCGAGCGTTACGACACGCTTGTTTTGAAGACTGATCGGTACTTCTTTATTGACGATACGTTGTGCAAGTCCTTCTACAAGGGCTGTTTTACCGACCCCAGGTTCACCGAGGAGGATCGGATTGTTTTTCGTTTTACGAATCAAAATCTGCATCATGCGAGAAATCTCTTCATCCCGTCCTATAACGGGAGAGAGTTTCCCCTCTATCGCCTCACGATTTAAATCAATCCCGTATTTGGCAAGAGATTCGAGATTTTCATCCGCCGTTTGAGACTCGATTTTTTGCCCTGCACGAGACGCTTCAAACGTCTTGGCAAGTTCTCTGAGATCGATGTATTTCCCTAAGATCGATTTGAATGGATCGTTTTGGAGGTTTGCGACGATGTACGTATCAATCGCTAAAAAGCCATCACCGTTTTTCGCCATTTCCCCAGAGCTTACTTCGAGGGAATGGGCAAAATTACGGGAGAGTCGAATACTCTCTTTGGTGACATGCGATGCACTCGGAAGTTTGGACGCCGCGCTTTTGACATCGAGTTCTATCGCTGTTTTATCTACGCTCATTTTGGCGAGCATTTGATTGAGGGGGGAGTTGCTGTTGGCGAGCAATGCCCATAAAAAATGGATCGGCTCGACTTCGCTGTTTTTGTTGTGTAGTGCTAAAGAGATCGATGATTCGATCATCTCAGTCATTTGATGGGTAAGTTTTTCAAAAATATTGGCTGACATAAAATTCTCCTAGTTGAGTTACAAGAATTATAATACTTTGAGTCACTTGTTGTCAAGTCTTTTAAATCATTTTATTTAGATTATAAAAACAGAGACCAATCCGATCACCCCTCCGAACACTCCGCCCCAAACCACGAGCCATCCCAAATGCTCTTTCATCAAGGTATGCAACATCTCTTTTATCATTACAGGGGTAAGCTCTGCCAGACGTGCTTCGACAATCCCTTCAATCGATTCACTCAAATGTGTTCCCCCTTGATGAAGATGGGTATTGAGCGCAGTCATAAACGATTCACTCTGGCTAATCTCAATCGTAGAGGCTTTGATTTTTTCCAAAAACGGCTCTTTGAGTTTGCCGATGATCGCTTCGCCGCCGAACATCCCGAGCATTCCCCCCAAACTTGACTCCATCACGCTTTTTACCAACGCATCGTACGCAGGGGTAAAATCGGTTTGCTCGATAATAGGGCTCAAATCGATAGAGCGTTCTTGGGAGAGTACAAAGTTTTCGATTTTTTCAGGGGTAAAAAACTGCTCCATAATCAGCTTTTTTAGTGCTTCACGTATCGATTCGAACCGATCAATGATAATTCCCGAACCGTAAAGATAGGGAACTTTTTCGAAAAGCATATGGATCGCAAGCTGATTGGTCACAGCCCCTGAGAGGGCAAACAATCCCGCACTCCGAAGCGCTGAACCTGCGATCCCCTCTAACGTATAGGAAACACCTACCAAGGCTACTGAAACAAAATTTGTCATCCATCCTTTATCAAACATACAATCTCCTTGAGTTAATACCTGTATTATACAAAAAAGGTTAAAGTTACACCCAAAAAAGGAGAGGTAAATGATTCTACATACTATGAATACACTATTGAAATCAGGTGAATCATCGGCTATACTTGGTGCCGTCTCCACAGCACTCGATCGAAGCGATGAAGCCCCCTTTTGGCGTCAAAAAAGCCTCCCTTTTTGCGAAGCGGTTTTAAGTGCATTGATCCCTTTACGCGAACAACATCTCCTCTTTGATCCTGAGGGAAATCCCCACTCGGAACTTACTCACGAGCTTTTTTTACGCTGGTGCGATCTCTACAGCCTCAAAATTCTCGCTTTTACTTTAGCCAAAAGCAACGATCTTGGAAAGCTCACACGCACTAAAATCTCCACCGATTCTTATCAACCAATCGACTTAGAGATATTGGGAAAATATCTCAGCAGTTACAGCGTCAATCTGGAAAACGAGATGGTTGATTTTCCCAAAACCAACTACAATCTCCATATCGGAATGACATCATTGATCACCAAAATCCTCGAAGGAAAAGTCTAATGCAGGAAATGCAACCCCTCAAAGTCAACAGCTACCTCTCAGCAGGAGAGATCAAAACCCTTCTTGAGAATGTCGAATACATTCTGATGGCTGAGCCCTCTATGATGGTGGATGAACTCCCGATCCATTTCACCATTATTCTCAATACATCCGATGTTATACCTGATGAAGTAAAACCTCTGATTTTGGAGAAATTCTCTCGTGAGCTTGGTATCAGCGCAACGAGCCATGTACTAAGTAACCGTGAACGGATCGCATTCGCCATGACCACCCAAGAGACCCCGATGCCCAAACACATCGTCGATGACGCCGAAGCGAATAGTATTCCGTGGACACTGCTCCATATTATCGATTTCTTAGGGGATTCGGATGGGTTCAAAGAGGCGAAGGACGGGCTTAGCGGGTGGAGTTATAGTTACAACTGATTACACATCAGCTCTATCTCCTCCACACTCTTAGCAATTATCGACGATAGATTTTCATACCCCTCTTTGGTGACGAGGATATTATCCTCAATGCGGATACCGATACCCCGATACCGTTCCGGAACAGACTCATCATCGGCACGGAAGTAAAGTCCCGGTTCGATCGTCATCACCATCCCCGCCATAAAGGCTAATGATTCTCCCAATTCGTCCACATACGGACACGGATCATGAACATCTAACCCCATCCAGTGTCCTATCCCGTGAGGTGCATATTTTTTGTGCTCTTTGGCTTCGATAAGGGCACAAAGTTCACCGTTCAAAACCCCCAGTTTTATTAAGGCACCACATAACAGCTCTTCGCTGTAAGTTTGGAACCAATCGCGTTTAACACCCACTCGTATCGCTTCGATGACACGGAGTTGAACATCAAGGACGGCATTGTAAACCTCTCGCTGGGGATCGCTGAATTTTCCGTTAATCGGAAAGGTGCGGGTAATATCGCTCGCATAAAGTTCCCATTCGCACGCGGCATCGATCAATACCAAATCGCCGTCGCGAAGCTCGTCACGATTATCGACGTAATGGAGGGTATTAGCATTATTCCCCCCTGCGACGATAGCACCGTAGGCCTCACTCATGGCACCGTTGTTTAAAAAAACATAGTTCATTATAGCTTGTAGCTGATATTCTATCATCCCTGCACGGCATTTTTCCATTGCTTGATGGTGACCCTCGGCGGTGATAGCAATCGCTTTTTTGATCGTCTCGATCTCTTCGGGTGATTTAATGAGGCGTAAACTGTGAATCAAATAGGTGACGTCTCGGATGGAACGAATATGACGTTTAACGCCGCGTGTAGAGTGAAGTGATTGTGCCGCAGCTTTCGCTTCAATAACTCTCGCTGAATCGTTGTAGAGATCGATATAGAGGTTGATATGCTCCCGTAAAATCTCTTTGATCATTCCAAAGTATTGGGTAACATCGTGTACTTCATCGACGCTAAATCGTTCACGCGCCCCATCAATGCCAAGGCGTGCACCGTTCCAAAGAGCGTGCTCGGCATTATGCGCTTCAACAAATAGGATCGTTTTCGATGAAGTGGGAGTTTTAATCAAAACTAATACCGAGTTATCTTCGTTAAATCCGCTTAGATAATAAAAATCGCTGTTTTGACGGTAGGAGTATTCGGTGTCATTGGAACGTGTTTGGGTAGGTGCAGAGGTGATAATCGCTACCCCCTCCTCCATGATATCAAGGAGTTTGGAGCGGCGGTTTAAAAAGTGTATTTCATTCATGGCGATATTGTGCCATAAATGGAGTGAAACTAAAAGTTTCGCTCTAATAATTTTCCGACTTTGAGGATCGTAATGATGCGGTCAGCTTGTTTTCCGACTCCGTCAATCATACTCTCTTCTTCATTGATGGTATCCGGTGCCGGACCAACATCTTTTTTAGGTAAACGTATCGCTTCCGTGAGGCGATCGATAACGAATCCAGCGACATCATCATTGTTTTTCATAACAATAAAACGAGTCTCTTCCGTATGTTTTTGGGTTTCTAATCCGAAACGTGAACGCAAATCAATCAACGGAATAACCGAACCGCGAAGATTAAATACCCCTAAAATATAGGTAGGTGTTTGTGGAACACGTGTCCAAGAGATCGGTTTAATGATCTCTTGAATGCTCAAAATGGGCACCGAGAACTCTTCATCACCCACGATGAATCCGACCAATTGAATCACTTCATCGATTTTAATATCCTCTCCTGAGAGGGCTTTGTTTTGTTTGTTGATAATTTGTTGAAGTTTTTCGCTCATGATTATAGCCCCTCATTAAATTTAATATTACGTTTGACAACACTCATTAGGTACTCTGGAGAGTATGGTTTGGTGATGTATTCAACCATGCCCGACTCGACACCGCGCATACGATCCGCTTTACCGGTACGAGAGGTTACTGCGATCAATGGGAGATTTTTATACTTGTTGTATTTTTTAATCTCTGCTGCTAAGGTATAACCATCCATTCTCGGCATCTCAATATCGACCAACATTCCATCGAATGTGTGATCACCTTGTTTTAGGATATTCAATGCTTCGACGCCGTCATTGGCTTCAATGAGGGTAATTCCCATCGGTTCTAACGATTTACGCATAATAGTACGGTCAGTTTTAGAGTCATCAACGATCATGACACAATAATCACTCGCTGAATTCTTCGTTCCGATACGCCCTTTTGCTTCGGCACTCTCTTGTCCGACGGTTGATTTAACCGATTTTGCCATCTGCATCAATGCCGCAACGTCAACGATCAACGTTACGCCACCATCACCGCGAATGGTCGCCCCTGCGATCCCTTCGATCCCTTTGAGGTATTCACCAAGGGATTTAATAACGATCTCTTCTTGTCCAACCAATGAATCGACGATAAGACCGATTTTACTCTCCGCAAGACCGAGAACAACAACATAGGCATGTTCGCTGTTATCAAAGACACGCTCAACTTCGAAAATATCACCTATATGCACGAGTGAGAGGACTTCATCACGAAGACGCATAACCGAGCGGCTCTCAACGGTATAGATCTCATCTTTGCTAATACGTACCGTCTCAAGAACCGAGGCAAGAGGGATCGCATAGTACTCTTCTTGAACTCCGACCAACAACGCTTGGATAATTGCCAAGGTAAGTGGAATTTTGAGTTTCATCGACGTTCCCTTGCCCACTTCTGAGTCAATGTCGATCATACCGTTTAGTTTTTCAATGTTGGTTTTAACAACGTCCATACCGACACCGCGTCCTGAAACGCTGGTAACTTGTGCGGCAGTTGAGAAGCCTGGACGGAAAATGAGACCGAATGCCTCTTTTTCGGTCATTGCATCCGCTTCTTTTTCGGTAATAATACCTTTCTCAATCGACTTCATTTTCAGCATTTCTGCATCGAGACCTTTACCATCATCAATGATTTGAATAACGATATGGTTCCCTTCATGATATGCTTTGAGTTGGATTGTGCCACCCTCTTCTTTACCCGAAGCAACACGCACATCCGGTGTTTCAACCCCGTGGTCACATGAGTTACGGATAATATGAACGAGTGGATCACCGATCTCTTCAACGATTGATTTATCAAGCTCGGTCTCTTCCCCTGTAATCTCAAGCTCAATTTTTTTGTTTAGCTCTCGTGAAAGGTCACGAATCATACGAGGGAATTTATTAAATACTTTCCCGATCGGTAACATACGTGTTTTCATAACCGCAATTTGCAAATCGGTCGTAACCAATGAAACAATAGACACAACTTGATTAAGCTCTTCGAGGAAAGCTTCCCCTTCGTAGCGCTCTTCAACATCATCATTGATTTTGATAAGGCGATTTTTACCCAGTACGAGTTCACCAATCAAGTTCATCAAGTGGTCAAGCCGCTTAACATCAACACGGATCGTTTGTTCTACTGCTGCACCACTGCGGTTCTCTCCATCATCTTTAGGCTCAACTTTACGAGGTGTTGCTGCCGCTTTAGGAGCCGCAGGGGGAGCAACAGGAGCAGGAGTAATAGCTACCGGTGCCGGTGCTGGTACTGGTGTAGCTTTTGGCGCTTCAGGCTCTTCCGCTTTATGAGATCGTTTCGCCGCATCTTCGGCTTGGCGTACTGCGATAAGACGCTCAATTTCTGCTTCTACCTCTTCGTCACTCATACCCGAATAATCCGGCTCTTCTTCAACAGCAGCAGGAGCATGACTTGCCCGTTTTGCTGCATCTTCAGCTTGACGTACTGCGATAAGACGCTCAATTTCTGCTTCTACCTCTTCGTCACTCATACCCGAATAATCCGGCTCTTCTTCAACAGCTGCAACAGGAGCAACCGGTGCCGGTGTCGGTGTCGGTGCAGCTCCGGCTGGAGGGGGAACCGTTTCACCTAAAGATGTACCGTTAGCAACCGCATCAAGACGGACAACACACGGATTTACTTCCAATCCACTGTCTTCACCACTGTCTCGGATACGAACCAATAGCGCTTTCATCAAATCGATTGATTCGAGAATAACATCCATTACATCCGCATCGATCACTAAATCCCCATGACGTGCCATGTTCAGCAAGTTTTCCATGTGATGGGTCAAGTGAGTCAATACATCAAAATTTAAAAATGAGCTTGCCCCTTTAATCGTATGAGCTACCCGAAAGATACGGTTGAGTAAATCCAAATCATCCGGTCGTGATTCTAGCTCGACAAGATCTTGGTCAAGCTGTTCAATCAGCTCGAACGATTCAACCAAAAAGTCCTGTAATATCTCTTGAAATTCATCCATCGCTTAACCCCTATTCAATGTGAGCACGTACGACACGTGCTACTTCATCGTAAAATAAATTCGAATCAAATTTGACCAAGTACGCTTCTCCACCAGCCTCTTTACCACGTAATTCACTAAAGTAATCACTAATAGAAGAGTTAAAGACAATCGGGATCATTTTAAATCGCGGGTCTGCTTTTACATTAGCCGCGAAATGGAAACCGTCCATCAACGGCATCTCGATATCGGATGCGATAAGACGGAGTTTAGAAGCGATATTTTCACCGTATTTAGCGTACATATCTTCAAGAATTCTAAGTCCGTTTTGACCGTCGGTCGCTTCGATAACATCAAAGCCCATTTGTTCCAAGGCTTCTTTGATAATACGACGTGCAGTAGAACTGTCATCCAGAAGGAGTACAAAACCGCTAAAGTTGTATTTTCCGTCTTCGAGTTTACCACTTGCTGGCTGATAAAGTCCAAGCTCCTGTACTACGTTTTCCAAATCTAAAATTAGCAATACAGAATCACCTTCAATTCGAGTAACACCTGTAATTTTCGAGCTGTCCATTCCACCATCACCTGAAATAAAAGAGGCTGGCTCAATATCTTTCCAGTTAATCCGACGGATTCGTTTAGCTTCATGCACAACAAAACCGATCAAAATATTGTTGAATTCTGTAATAATAACCCGTGATTCTTTCTCCACACCCTCTGGTGCATCAACTCCCATCCATTTTGCCAAATTAACGACAGGGATAACCACACCACGTAAATCAAAAATTCCTTCAATAAACGGTGGAGTTCCCGGTAATTCGGTTAGTTTTGGAAAACGGATAATTTCACGTACTTTTGCAACGTTAATACCGTATATCCCCTCGTACACTTCACCGTTTTCACGTTTAAATATACGAAAATCGACGAGCTCCATCTCGTTGCTGCCGACTTTTAAAATGTCTCCTTGTCCCTTCATAGGGGCTCCTTACGAAAAACTGACTCGTACACTAACGGCTTATTTTGAATTGATTGTACAGTAAAGTATCTTTCATTGCAAGCAAAAGCACCGATGTTAATGTAATGAAATTGTGGAAAATCAAAGGAGCAATTTTGATGAAAATGCCCCTCGATCAAAATATCAATTTTTTTACCCTCAAACGAGGTTAACCGCTTCTCTATTAGTCCTTCGAAATGCTCTATAGTACGGCAATGTGATTTTCGTTTCATCTGTTGCTCTAACCATGAGACAATAAACCCTTTTCCAACACTATCGATCACTCGGAGAAATCCTAACACCAGTGGACTACGAATCAATGCCGTATAGATTTCATATCCTATCCCCATTGTGCTATCGCCATGTGAGAGCGCTACTTGTTTCCCCTCATAATCTAAAATTACAGGCTGATTTTCACGACGTACTACGTGCAGATGAGGAAAAATATCTTCCAGTAAAAAATCGTGATTTCCCTCCAAATAGATAATTTCTATTGTTGCACTGAGGCGATTGAGCGACTCGATCCCCTCGGTGTTATAGCCATAGGTTCGTCTAATCGGGCCGTAAAGCATATCGAAGACATCCCCCATCAAGATGAGTTGAGGGGCTACAATCTCCCCAGATTCTAGTGCATGAAGAAAATCGATGAAGCTAGTGCGCCACGGAGCACAATGGGCATCTGCAATAAGAATCGCACCCGTTTTAAGTGTTTTAGGGAACATACGAAATGAGCGGAATGCCGAGAGCCTCGTCCAACCCCATCATGATATTGGCATTGACGAGTGCCTGTGAACTCGCGCCGCGCATCAGGTTATCGATAGCACACATTGCAACAAGTGCATTGCCGTGACGCGTGGCATAGACATCGGCAAAGTTTGTCCCTGACGTCATTTTTGTATGGGGAGGAGCATTACGGAGACGAACAAAAGGCTTGTTCGTATAAAATGCTTCCATTAATGCCAAAGGATCACAATCGGTTTTTAAGGTTGCGTAAACACATGCCAACATCCCCCGTGTCATCGGAACCAAAGAGGGGACAAACGTTACCTTTACATCATTAGAACACAACGCCGATGCGTGCTGTTCGATCTCGGTTGCATGGCGGTGCTTGATAATATTGTAGCAGTTGATATTATCGTTGACACTTACATAGTGAACGGCAGATGAGGGCGATTTACCCGCACCCGAAACGCCCGTTTTGGAATCGATAAAAATAGGGCTTGATAGATCAATATGATCCAAAAAGGGAGCCAATGCGATCAAAGATGCCGTGACATGGCACCCCGGATTGGCAATGAGACGGGAGTTTTTGGCAATTTCTCCATGCAGTTCAGGGATCGAGTAGATCGCATGAGAGAGATTCTCGATATCTTCATGCTCACAATAAAAGGCTTCGTAGTTTTCCTGATTTAACCGATAATCGGCGGAGAGATCGACTACTTTGATTCCACGTTCCAAAAGCACTTTTGCACTCTGCATCGCCGTTTTATGAGGAAGGGCTAAAAAAATGAGTTCACACAGCTGTGCCGCACGCTCACTATCAACTTTTTCCACACTTAAATCACAAACCCCTAACAGTGAGGGGTGAAGTGCTGAAACAGTAGTCTCTCCCTCGGTATTTGCACAATAAACGAGATTAAAAATCGGATGGGAAATAAGCATTTTAACAAGCTCTAACCCCGTATAGCCGCTTACCCCGATAATACCGACGTTAATGGCTTTCAAACACGATCTCCTGATATTTCACTTCGATTACTTCGAAGTTTTTCGTTCCACCGGGGAGTTTCGCGTTGAGTTCATCCCCCTCTTCACGTCCCAAAAGCTGTTTGGCAAGCGGCGAGTTAAACGAAATAAGTCCCTGAGCAGGGTTACTCTCACACCCGCCGACAATCGTATACGTTACCTCTTCGTCTTTGTCCAAATCATTCAGTACAACCGTGGAGCCGAAACTGACACGGGCATGTTCAAGTTCGCTCGGATCGACGATTTGCGCACGTGAAATCACCTCTCCCAGTTCAGAAATAC
>NZ_JAFLKV010000038.1:0-2065 GCF_019163035.1 Sulfuricurvum sp. | reverse complement strand
TCGCTCGGATCGACGATTTGCGCACGTGAAATCACCTCTCCCAGTTCAGAAATACGTGTTCCGATAAAGGCTTGTTTTTCACGCGCGGCGTGGTATTCGGAATTTTCTTTTAAATCTCCGTACTCTTTGGCACGGTCGATTTCGACATTAACTGCCGGCAAATCGATATTTTTAAGGGTGTTCAGTTCATCACTTAGACGTTGAAAACCGTATTTGGTCATGGGCTCTTTTTGTTCCACTGTTCGCTCCGCAGATTATAATTGTTGAGCATTATACCAAAGCTATCGTGTCAATAACCGATGATGCTCATGTGATTGGGCGATTTTTTTGCGGTTTTCTTCTCCATGGCAAAAGTACGTTGCAAATGCTCACTCGAAGTAATCGACGAACCGCTACCCATACGTATCACGACGGAGCTTACTCCCAAGAGTTTAAATTCTCGACTATTACCGTCTCTATCTTCGGCAACGATGCAACCGCGTTCGCGATCTGCGGGTTCGTAAAATGCCCGAACATCATCGCTAAAGGCAGCGATCAATTTTTCAATCTCACCGCAAATTTTTTCAAAGGTATGGGTCTCATCTATAATTGCCCCGACAAAAAAATCATCCCCTCCGATATGCCCTTTGAAATATTTACTGCATAACACTTTATGCATCAGTTCGGCAAAGAGTAAAATCACCCTATCTCCGTTGCGAAATCCGTAATAATCGTTGTAGGGTTTAAAATGGTCAAAATCAAAATAGACCAATACCGCTTCACACCCGCTATCAATCACATACGCGATGTATTCGTTAATCCTAAAATTTCCCGGCAATCGGGTGAGAGGATTTTCATCCCTCGCGCGGATCAGATTACGTTCATGTACGACCTCAATCATCTCACGCGCACTCAAATATCCGATATAACGAGAGGATTCCACGACCAAAACTCCCGGTGCGTTTTCAGACAAAGAGAAAAGTTCAATCATCGTCTCCAGAGGCATCGTCAAATCAACCACGGGAATCGGTTCGATATAGGTCTCTATTGCCGAGAGGTTGGAGGAACGGTTCTGCGTTAATGAGCGCCCATAAGGAGAGCAGGCAATCGCTTTGAGTTGATGTTCATGGATAATCCCAACCGGCTGCATAGCGGCATCCACAACAGGGACGAGAAACATCTCTTTGTTTTCATTCAATAAATCGAGCAATGTCTCCATCGAGGCACCCAGCGTAATCGCTTTGAGCGGTTCGAGCCGTTTTAAGACGATTTTTTGATTGCTAAGGGAGCGTTTTTCCTCCCTTAAATTCGTCGAGCTCGCGAGATACTTCTCGACAATGAGGGTACAATCCAGCGCCGGGCGCTGAATAAAATACCCCTGCACCAAATGACATCCGATCTCTTTACACACCAGAAGTTCCTGTTCCGTCTCAACTCCCTCTGCAATGACGCGGCTCCCTACTAGGGTAGAGAGTTGCACCATGTTACGAGCAAGGAGCTTCTTTTTCGGATCTTTGTCGATGGAGCTCAAAAAGAAACGGTCAATCTTGATGATGTTCGGAGCGCAATGATAGAGAAGTTTATACCCCGATTGCCCAATACCGAAATCATCAATCGCGATGCAAAATCCCTCATCACTATAGTGGTGCATCAACTTCGTAAAATGGTCAATATTGAGTATCTCATTTTGTTCAGAGAGTTCAAAAACAATCGCTTTGGGATCAAGATTGTGACGGCTAAGAAGACGATGGGTATTTCCTTTTGAAAAATCGGTCATTTCCAAAACGCGGTTATCGAGATTGTAAAAAAGTTTGAGGCTCTCATATCCCGAAATCGTACAAAATTTCTCAATCACTTTTTCGCGAAGACGCAAATCAAACGTATAGAGGATATCCTCTTCGTATAAGCGATCAAAAAACGATCCAATATCCTCAAAGCCCAAAGTATCAGTTCCACGGAGCAATGCTTCAACACCGAAAATAGCTCCAGAGTGGATATCAACAATGGGCTGAAATGCCACATCTAAAATGTCAAGATAGTGATGATAGAGGGGGTGTAGAGGTTCCATAATGGAGAGTATAAAACG
>NZ_JAFLKV010000014.1:14814-22388 GCF_019163035.1 Sulfuricurvum sp. | reverse complement strand
TATTGCCCTTGTTTTAATGCGGTTATTTTACCCAATATCGCTATAATCTCACCATGAAACAACCGTTTGCTTGGGATCATTACTCCGATCAGCCCGCCATTATCCGAGATCGTGCACTTAAGCGGCAAATGCGCCGTAGTGCCCTCCCATCACTCATGAAAACGTTTTTGATTGCCCTCATAACCTTACCGATAGCCTTTTTGTTGACCCCTTTTGCGCAACGTCGCACGATTACTGGAAAAGAGTTCTTCGGAATGGGGGTCAATCTGGATAAAGAACCCAACACGACCCCCTATCTGCTCGAAGAGTTAGGTATTCAAAAACTCCTCATCCGTATTCCTCTGTGGGAGATGGATCGGTTGCATGAATACGTCGCCTTTATTCGCTCGTTTTCAGGTAAACAGATCACCGTTGTCCTCCTTCAAGATCGCGAACACATCACCAGCCCCGATATGAGCAGGGATCATTTCATTCAGATTTTTGAAGCGCTCGAAGAGGTATGCGAAACCTATGTCATCGGTTCAACCATCAACCGCGCGAAATGGGGATTCTTCAGTGTCAACGAATATCTCGATTTTTACGGCGTCGCGTATGAGTTGAAAAAAACACGCTTTACCCACCTCAAGCTCATCGGCTCGAACGTCATCGATTTCGAGTACCATTTTAGTGCCCACACCCTCTTTAATCTTGCAAGAATACGCTTTGATGCACTAGGGAGCCTCCTCTATGTGGATCGTCGCGGTGCACCTGAAAACACCCAACTGGGATTCAACCTAATGGGAAAAATCAATCTCCTATACTCGTTGATGACACTAAGTTCTAAAACCACCAATGAGCTCATCATCACCGAAACCAACTGGCCGATTAAAAACACCGCCCCTTACGCCCCCACCAGTGAGCATGAATGTGTTAGTGAAGAGGATTATGCCGCTTTCATGGTGCGCTATCATCTCCTTAGCTTTGCTTCTCAGAAAGTGAGCTGTGTTTATTGGCATCAGCTCATTGCCCCCGGCTATGGTTTGATCGATAACCGCGAAGGAATTATCCGAAAACGGAGTGCATTTGAGGCGTACCGCATAATGAAGAGCCACTTCGGAGATGCAGAGTTTATGAGTTTCTCTCTCAACGCCGATGAGTACCGGCTCATTTGTGCAACCCCACGCGGTGAACTGCACGTCACATGGACGCTTACCTCGGCACCAATTTACACCTACAAGGCTCAATCGTGAAAATACTGATCATACTCCCCAACTGGCTCGGCGATGCGGTGATGGCAACCCCTTCTATCGAAGCGCTTTGCAGTATCTACCCTGAAGCTGAACTAACCTTGGTAGGCTCCTATGTGAGTATCGAAGCGCTCAAATACCATCCGCAATGCAAACGTCACTACGTCGATGAGACAAAAAAGGGGGGCAATCGCTTTCTCAACACCTATCGATTCGCAAAAGAGTTAGGAGCACACGATATGGCAATCACCTTTCGCAATCAGCTCCACTCTTCGCTTCTCCTCTTTTGGAGCACTACACCCATCACGGCTGGACGTCGCAGCTGGCACTCAAATTTCTTGCTCACACATGCGATCAAATCCAACCACCCCTCTCATCTGGTAGAGCAATACCGTGACATCGCCCAAAGCCTCAGCTCAGTTCCACTTGAGATTGGAAATCTAAACATACATATTCCTCCGCACCGATACTTGCGCCCGACACTCGGAATTAACCCAGGAGCAACGTATGGGAGTGCCAAACGGTGGTATCCCGAAAAGTTTGCCGAAGTGGCACGCCACTACGCGGATGGATACGACATACTCCTCTTCGGTGGACCTAACGAGGTGGGGATGGCGAACGAGATCGAATCACACCTTAAAGGGATCAAAGTTACCAATTTTGCAGGAAAAACGACCATACCTGAACTGTGCAGTTTTATCGGAGGCTTGAATCTCTTTATCACTAACGATAGCGGTCCAATGCACGTAGCGGCAGCGTATCAGGTACCGACCGTTACGATATTCGGACCAACACGCTTCACTGAAACGTGCCAATGGATGAATGAAAAAAGTGTGATTGTACGACACGATATGAAATGTACACCGTGTATGAAGCGTGAGTGCCCGCTAGGGCATCATGAGTGTATGAAGAGTATCACCTCTACCGAGGTGATTGAGGCAATAAAAAGATTAAAAGTCTAATCTCATCCCAAAATACCACGCATCGTTATAGGTCACATTTCGTGTTTTCAAATCGGTATCAATCATACGGTATCCTACACCGATTCGGGCGTTCTCAATAGGTTCAATATCTAAACCGATTCGGGTTTCCATATAGCTATCCCCCTCTTTAAACGTCAGAGCCGATGGGGCATAATAAAACGCGCCATTTAGATAGAACGGAAACGGCGTATTAATCGGTAGCTGTAATTCCGCTTCAAAGCCTAATGGAATTGCTCCATATCCATCTCCATCAATTTTAGTAAATTCACCTTTTACCCCGAGCCCCACTTTTAGTCCCGGAACGCCACGTACCGGCTCCATCACCATAAACGATACCTCCATCAACGGATCGGGATCATTGATCGTTTTAGAATTATTTTTATCTCCATTCAAAAATCGAGCTCCGATATAAGCATTTTTCATTGCGTTACCCATTCGCCCCATATCAAGCCGCATTTCACCGCCGACCTCTTTATCATTAACATTGACACCTACTTGATGTGCCGCATACAAAGATGATGCACTCACCAAAAGGGTTAAAATTATTTTTTTCAGCATGTTGTTCCTTTATTAATTCTCTTAATGGTAGCCGTAGTACTTTTCCCGTCTACAAACTGTACCAGCCGTAATTCTTTAGCAAATTCGGCTCCAACGACACTTTTACCTTCGTAATCGCCCCCCTTGACCAAAATATCAGGGGCAATATTTTTGATCAATTCATGCGGCGTCTCTTCGCTAAATACGACAACATAATCGACCGATTCGAGCGCAGCTAAAATATAGGCACGATCGGCTTCACTATTGACAGGGCGAGTTGGTCCTTTGAGCTCCCTGACAGAACTATCTGAATTGAGTCCGACGAACAATACATCCCCATAACTTTTTGCCTCTTGTAGGTATTTGACATGACCAACATGAAGAATATCGAAACAGCCGTTGGTAAAGACAACCTTTTTTCCCTCTTTTTTAAGTCGCTCTGAGAGAAGATATATATCTTCTCTACTTTTGATGTGCATATCAGACGTGCTCTGATGCAGACTCGACTCATACTCCTCGATCTCACCCAGCGTTACGGTCGCAGAGCCGATTTTACCAACGACAACGGCCGCCGCATGATTTGCAAACGGTGCGGCTTCATCGATACTAAGTCCCGAACTAAGAGCAAAGGAGAGAGAGGCGATCACCGTGTCCCCCGCTCCCGTTACATCATAAACCTCTTTTGCCACCGTCGGAAAACGACGCATCGATTCATCGAATATCGCGATACCATCTTCCGAGAGAGTAATCATCGAACACTCTAAATCGCACGTCTCTTTGAGACTCAGCAGTGCTTTTTTCAGACTCTCATCGTCGCTGATCACAATTCCTGTCGCTTCAGAAGCCTCTTTTTTGTTGGGAGTCAGAAGATAGGCTCCCCGATATTTTCGGTAATCTTTTCCTTTGGGATCAACAAGTACTTTTTTTCCCGCTCGCTTCGCTGCGGTAATAACTCCGAGTGCAACCGCGTCGGTTATCACCCCTTTTCCATAATCGGAGAGGATAACGATATCACATCTCTCCAGCACGCTTTCCACATAAGCCGTAATTGCCGTTTCACTGGTGATATCTATCGCCTCTTTCGATTCTTTGTCATAACGTAAAATCTGCTGATTAGAGGCAATAACACGGCTTTTTTTCGAGGTTTTTCTACCCATTTGAACAACAAGTCCTTCATTAAAAGCACCGATGGATGAAAGCATTGTTTTAAGCTCTCCTCCAATCTCATCATCACCGATAACTCCTGCAACGCTAACCTTTGCCCCCAAAGCGACAAGATTATTGATGACATTCCCCGCCCCTCCGAGCACCGTCGTCTCTCGCGCGATATCGACCACCTGCACCGGAGCCTCAGGGGAGATACGTTCACATCCCCCCCACAAATAATGATCAATCATCAAATCACCGATCACGAGGATGTGCGGGTGGGAATTATGGAGTGACTTCATGAGAGCTCCTGCTCAAATAACCGTTTGATCTCGCTAACGTATGCCGCAATCCCCTCTTCAAATTCAAAACGAGGCTGATAACCCAAAACAGCCTTCGTCGTTTCAATATCGGCTTCGGTATGAAACTGATACCGTCCAACATACGGATTAGGGATATATTCGCATTCAAACGATGTTCCGAGTTCACGTTGAAGAATATCGACCATCGATTGAAACGACCTTGCTTTACCCGTACCGACATTAAACACGCCGGACTCTTTCGGATGCATTGCAAGGATATTTGCTTGAATGATGTCCTCGATATAGATGAAATCACGCAAGATTTGATCCGAGTTTTCAAAAAGCTTCGGATTCTTCCCCGCAAGGAGTTGATGTCCAAACTGCACCACCATCGACGAGGTTTTATTTTTGAAAAACTCCCTAGGGCCGTAGACATTAAAATAGCGCAACCCTACGATACTGATATGATCATGTTTTTGAGTGTATTGATGCGCCAAATGATCCATCATCAGCTTGGAAAAACCATACACGTTCTGAGGAGCTTCCCGCCCTACCCGTTGAGGAGAGGGAGCGTCACCGTACGTAGCACCCGACGAGGCATAAATCATGTTAGCACCATGGGCAACCGCAATATCGAGAAGGTCTTTAAACGCATTAACATTAGTTTGGATCATCAAATCCTGTTCCAATGCCGTCGTATCCGAAATCGCCGCTTCATGAAAGATATAGTCAAATTTATAGTTTTGTGCCAACGTATTTAAAAGTACTTTGTCATTAATATCGCCGCTGATCACTTCTCCCTGAAACCCGAGAAGATTTTTAAAATGACCGAAACTTTTGAGGTTACCGTTGGAGAGGGTCAAATTGGAGCGAAAAAGATCCAATACAACAATATGAGCCTGTGGATAATGCTCCTGAAAATAAAAAGCGAGGTTAGAGCCGATAAAACCGGCCCCTCCCGTAATCAAAATGGTTTTAGTATTTAAATTAACGTCACTGTAGCACATAAAAAATCCTCACTTAAGGTAGTAGCATATTGTAACAAACTCTTTATTAAAGGTTAAACAGTTAGAGTGCTTTAAGATTGCTAAGACTATAATGGTGGCGAAATTTTAAATGGAGAAAACAAATGAAAAAAATTGCTCTTGCAATGTTATTTGCTGGTGTATCTTTGATGGCTGCTGATGGAAAAGCTCTTTCAGCAAAATGTGCTGCCTGTCATGGCGCTTCTTTCGAAAAAGCCGCTCTTGGTAAATCAGCGATCGTAAAAGGTCAATCAGCTGCTACTATCGAAGCTTCTTTGAAAGCATACAAAGCTGGTACACAAAACAAAGCTGGTATGGGTGCATTGATGAAAGGTCAAGTAGCTACTATGTCAGATGCTGATATGAAAGCTCTTGCTTCTTACGTAGCAGGTATTAAATAATACCGCGCTCACCGCATCTGCGGTGAGTCTCTCTTCTACATTTTATTCTGGTCGATACTCTTCTTTTTTACGTTGTTGGTTAGCCGCATCGTTTAGTTCAGCCTCATCATCATACTGTACTTGATTCATCATTTTGGTCTCATCGTCAAACTGCCCGTTTTTGATTCCCCATAAAAAAGCGCTCAACGCAATAGCACCCAAAAAAAGTGATGCACCGAGCATCATCGCGATTACCCAAGAATCCATAATTACCTACCTTTTATTTATACATCCAACGTACTCGCATCGAGTTTCCGACGACGAGAAGCGAACTAAACGACATCGAAATTGCCGCAATAAGTGGAATCACATACCCCATCATCGCCAGTGGAATTGTAATAGAGTTATAGACCAACGAAATGCCGAGATTCTGTTTAATCAATCCGTATGTTTTACGGCTTATCCCAAATGCTTCGGAAAGTGAAGTAAGCGAATCGTTCATCAACACCACATCGCTCACTTCAATGGCAATATCACTCCCATTTCCCATTGCAATAGCAATATCCGCCACCGCAAGTGCGAGAAGATCATTTACACCATCCCCTGCCATTACCACAATGTGCCCCTCACTATGGGCTTGCTCAATAAAGGCCGCTTTCCCCTCAGGGGTGAGATGAGCGTGCACCTCATCGATCCCAACCTCGTGAGCGACTCTCACGGCTGCCGCCTCATGATCCCCCGTCAGCATAACAACACATAAATTACCGTTTTTCAGTGCAGCTATCGACTCGTATGCACGCTCTTTTGGAAGGTCGCGCAGTTCATAGGTCGCGACCAGTCTGTTATCAACCGCATAGTAAAAAAGACTTTTATCACTCACTGAATCGACAGATAGTCCCAACTCTTCCATCAACAGTGCATTCCCTCCTGCGATCATACTACCGTTAGATCGTCCGACCATTCCGCGAGCAGGAATTTCACGCGCCTCTTCAATACTACCCGCATCTATAGACGCTTCCGTGCGATCTAGATACTCCATCACACCACGACTAATCGGATGCTTCGAAGAGGAGACGAGCGTATGTAATGCCCCCGTATCAAAAGGCTCATGAATCGTGGCATAGACGACTTCGGGACGCCCTTGGGTGATAGTTCCCGTTTTATCAAGTACCACCATCGTTGCCTTTGCCATCGTCTCGATCTGTGCCGCCGATTTAAAGAGGATTCCTCTCTTCGCCCCCAACGCCAACCCTACCAAAGTCGCCACCGGAGTTGCAAGGGCAAGCGCACACGGACACGCGATGATAATAACCGAGATTCCTACCATGAGAGAGCGATCAAAGCTGTGCGGCCAAAAATACCATCCCCAGAATGTCGCAATCGCTAAAAAGAGGATGGTGGAGGAGAAGTGCTGAGAGAGCCGATTCGCCAACTGCTCAATGGAGGGTTTCTGAGCCATCGCATTCTCTAAAAGGTTGACGAGATTCGAGAGAGTTGAGTGGGCGAAATCTTTGGTCGCTCGATAATGGATCAGAGCATCGATGCTCGTCGTCCCACTGATTATTTTGTCCCCAATGCGTTTAAATATCGGCTCCGATTCTCCCGTGAGATTGGATTCATCAAAACTCCCCTCTCCCGAAATTACTTCACCATCAAT
Organism: Sulfuricurvum sp.; assembly: GCF_019163035.1. Lineage (GTDB taxonomy): Bacteria > Campylobacterota > Campylobacteria > Campylobacterales > Sulfurimonadaceae > Sulfuricurvum. Next base: position 15,132 of record NZ_JAFLKV010000014.1, on the reverse strand, counting down.
CGCTGATCGTTCACCGCTTCGGATCACAATCACGTCACCCTCTTTGACCTCATTAACATCGACGGAGCGAATAGATTCCCCATCCACAATACTCACTTCACGCGGAATATGTTTGCCGATAATGTCGAGGGTATCCGCCGCATTTTTACGGCTAAGGACTTCGAGAAATTTCCCGAAAAGGACAAACGTGATAATCATCGCCACCGAATCGAAATAGGCTTCCCCTTTTTCAAACACCGTGATATAAATAGAATAAAGATAGGCGAGACTTGAACCCGTAACGACGAGTAAATCCATCGTAATCGATTTATTTCGAAG
>NZ_JAFLKV010000014.1:8841-14714 GCF_019163035.1 Sulfuricurvum sp. | reverse complement strand
CGAGACTTGAACCCGTAACGACGAGTAAATCCATCGTAATCGATTTATTTCGAAGTCCATAGTAGGCACCACGATAAAAAATCCATCCGCTGTAAAAGAGTACCGGAGTCGCCAACACCCACTCGGCAATGTTGAGGATCGTTTTGATCTCTTGGGTAATCCCGCTAAAATACCCTGCGTATTGAGCCACGGCAATCCACATCATGTTCATCGTCGCGAACGTCGCTACCGCCATTCGAAGATAATAATCTTTTCGCTCTTTGTTGGCGCGAACCTCTTGAAGCGACGCGTCATAAGGAAATGCGTTATAACCGATAGCACGGATCATATCGATGATAGCTGAGAGTTGCAGCGTTTGCGGATTCCACGTGATACGGGCTTTGTTGTTGGTATAGTTGATATGAGCTTCGATGACGCCGTCCATTTTGTGAAGCGCTTTCTCATTGAGCCAGACGCACGCAGCGCAGTGTATCCCCTCGATGACCAGCGAGACTTGAGATAGCCTCTCTTTCGTTGTCGTCACAAACCGCTCGCTAAAAGCAGGGGTATCAAAGTTCGTACTCGCTTCGAACTGCTCGGTGGGAGGAGAGAGAGTCGTATCCCCCATTTTGGAATAAAAGCTCTCCAACCCTTCGTCTTTGAGGAGGTGAAAAATTCCGCGACACCCGTTGCAGCAAAAGCGATACTCCCCATCGTGGATCATCACATCATCGCTAAATTCCAGATGACAGTGATCGCATTTAACTTTAGACATATTCGAACTTCCCAAGTACTCGATTTTTTCGTACATGATTATATTGCCCGCAAACCCCTTGCATCACGATATAAACCCCACTGCATGAACGGAGGGCAAACCCTATCGCCATAGCCAAATTCGCTGTTGCTTCGAGCGGATCAATACTAAAGGGGACCATCGCACCCGTAAAGATAACGGTTTTTTTAAGATTCATTCCAGCAACCGCTTCGGCACTTAACGCCATCGTATCGGTACCGTGAACGACAATAACGGTATCCTCTGTGCATCGTCTTATCGTCTCACAAAGCACTGTTCGATCCGCATCATCCATCTCTAGTGAATCTTTATACAAGATCCCCTCGACCTGCACCTCTTCAGCCAACACAGCCATAACCGCTTCAACAGCACTGTTATCGCAGGGGACAAACAGCTCTCCCGTGATCGGATCATACCGTTTATTAAATGTCCCGCCCGTATTGATGATAAGCACTAAAGTAACTCCCCTAATGTATGAATAATACGATCCGCTTGTGAAGAGAGCGCTTCTCTACTTAGGAGAATATTCATCCCAACCCCCGCTTTGAGAGAGGCTTCAATATCCCGTTCATTGTCTCCGATCATAACAGAGTGTTCCATATCCAAATCATACTCTTTTCGAGCCTCTAAAAACATCCCAGGTTCAGGCTTACGACACTCGCAGAGCCCATCAATACTCTCATGGTGAGGGCAATGGTAGATACGAGTAATGGTAATTCCGAACGTCTTGAAGTATTCTATCATCCATTGGCTCAAATGAGCAAAATCTTCCTCGGTGTAATAGCCCCGTGAAATCCCCGACTGATTCGTGACGATAAGTATCAAATACCCTTGATCTTGATACGTACGGCACACATCGATGATCCCTTCCATGAGTTCAAACTCTTCGATCTTATGGAGATAGTTTTTTTCGACATTCACAACGCCGTCGCGATCAAGGAAGAGGGCTTTATTCACCTTACGCTACTCCGCCGCCGAAAAGCTCTTTTTCGATGATATCACAGAGAATATGCCCGATCAAGATATGGGATTCTTGAATACGAGGAGTGGCGTTTGAGGGGATAATGATCGCAAAATCTGCCATCGCCGCCATTTTACCTCCGTCACGTCCCACAAGTGCCACCGTAGTCACACCCCGATCTTTTGCCGATTCAAACGCGTTAATGATATTTTGCGAATTCCCCGACGTTGAGATACCGATAAAGAGATCACCCTCTTGAGCCATCCCCTCTAACTGACGAGAAAAAACTTTGTCGTAGCCGTAATCATTTCCGATTGCGGTAAGGTTCGAGGTATCGGTTGTCAGTGCCAATGATGGGATAGAGGGGCGATCAAACCCATAACGCCCTACCAATTCCGCCGCGATGTGCTGTGCATCAGCCGCCGAACCGCCATTTCCTGCCAATATTGTTTTTTTGCCGTGACGATACACTTCCACACATGCCTGTGCTACGGTGACGATCATCTCCAAAAGTGGCTCATTTTCTAATATAGCCTGTTTGGTTGCCGCTGAATCGGCAATTTGTTTGATAATATAATTTTTCATTTGTATTTCCTTTAGTACGTTATGCCCGTAACCGAACGAACTTTTTCCATAATAGGTTGCGCCTGAGCACTCGCTTTTGCCGCGCCCAGTTTTAAAAGTTCACGCACTTCGTCTTGATTATTTTCGAAATGTTCACGTCGCTCACGGTACGGACGGAAATATTCCCAAATCACATCATGGGTATAAAGTTTGAAATGACCATGCCCCTCGCCGCCTCGCTTATAGCGATCTTGAAGTGCTGAACATTCTTCATAATCCAAAAAGAGTTTGGCGATGTTATAGACATTGCACCCCTCAAATTCTTTCGGATCTTCCATCGGTACCGCTTCGGTCACAATCTTTTTGATAATCTTAGACTGCATTTTCTCTTCGCTGAAAATCGGAATCGTATTGCCATAACTCTTCGACATCTTCTGCCCGTCGATTCCCGGAACGGTGGCTACGTTCTCATCGACGCGAAACTCTGGAATGGTGAAAATATCGCCGTATTGGTTATTGAACTTGATCGCGATATCACGAGCAATCTCAACGTGCTGGATTTGATCTTTCCCGACAGGTACCACTTGAGAGCCGAATAACAAGATATCAGCCGCCATGAGGACAGGATACGAAAAAAGACTGTGATTGCTCGCAATCCCTTTAGCTACTTTGTCTTTATAGCTGTGCGCACGCTCCAGAAGTCCCATCGGAGTAAAGCCTGAAAGCACCCAGTAAAGCTCTAGCACCTCTTTCACATCCGACTGCACCCAAAAGGTAGACTTTTGCGGATCCATCCCAAGAGCCAAGAAGTCAGTTGCCGCTTGCATCGTTAGCTTAGATAACCGCTCACCCTCACTGAGTGAACTCATCGCATGATAATTGGCGATAAACGCAAATACCTCATGATCGTTTTGTGATTCGATCATCGCTTTGATCGAACCGAAATAGTTTCCAATATGTAAATCGCCTGATGGTTGAATACCCGTTAAAACTCGCACAATAACTCCTTGAACAGTAACTTATTTTACCGCAGAGTCTCTTAAGCTTCCTCTTAAGAAAAGATATGCTATATTTTTCGATAGTTCAAACAAAAAGGATTCACTATGAATACTCAAATTCGCTCTAAAGATATCAAACTCACCCAACACTTAAATGACCATATTGCAATCGCTATCGAAAATTTTAAACGTTACCATCTTGATATTACCACCGTCAATGTAATGATTACCAAAGAGAAAAAAGGGGTCGGCGTCGAATTTGACATGCACATCGCCCACGCACAACCCGTCGTTATCTCCGACGTCGATGAAGATATCGATACTGCCATTGATTTGGCGATTGAACGTGCCAACAAAGCGCTCCGCCGCCTTCATGATAAAGTAAAAGATCACCACACTTCATCGATTCGTGATATTGAAGTCGTTGAAGAAGAGATCGCGGAGTAATCCATGTCTAAAATCAATGTCGTTTGCCCCCACTGCGGAGGCGTAAATGCCATTCCTCTAAAAGAGTCCTATGCAAAAGCCGCCTGCGGTCACTGCAAAGGCTCCCTCCTCGACACCAAGCCCATCTCCGTAGATGCCTCCTCTTTTGATCGCTTGATGCTCAATGATGAACGACTTATTATCGCTGATTTTTGGGCACCGTGGTGTGGACCGTGTCGAAGTATGGCACCCTCGTTCGAAGAAGCGGCACGCCAATTTCCTCTCAAAGCTCAGTTTATCAAAATCAACACCGAAGAGCAGCAACATTTGGGCGGACGTTTCGGCATCCGATCTATCCCAACCGTCATCGCGTTTAGAAACAACCGCATCGTCGATCAGTTCAGCGGGGCTTTACCGACACCCCAAATTATCGCTTTTGTTAAAAAACATCTGTAGTAATTAATCTTTTTTCGCTATTCTTCCTCACTTTATTATCAGGAAAACACTATGTACAACTGGATTTTGTGGTTTCATGTCATCTCAATGGTCTCATGGTTCGCCGTACTCTTTTATCTCCCCCGTCTTTTTGTCTACCATGTAGAAAACGGTTCTAATAACGGTTTTGTGGAAGTGATCGAAGTGATGGAGATGAAGATTTACAAATACATCGGAGTCCCTGCGTTTTGGGCAACCTTGCTCTCTGGAATAGCATTGATCGTTCTATCAACTCAACACTATAACGGGGTGAACGTATTTGCAATGGGGGGATGGATGCACGCCAAACTGACGCTAGTAGCTGTTTTGACCGCCTATTTTTTCTCTCTCGGACATTATCGCCTGAAACTCAAAGAGAACACAGCCTATAAAAGTGGGAAGTTTTTTCGGATATATAACGAAGTCCCGACGCTCTTACTCATGGGGATTGTGGCGCTTGTGGTGGTAAAACCTTTTTAAAAGGTTTTACTTTATTACCACATCGACCGAGTTTTATGCGGTTTTGGTCTTCGATTTGTATTTTTCGCTTTCGCTTTAAAGAGTACCGGAGTCCCCTCAAAATCAAACTGCTCTCGTAACTGATTCGTCAAATATCGGCGATAGCTGAAATGGAGACCCTGCGGTTTGTTCATAATCAGTGCGATACGCGGCGGACGGATATCGTACTGCGTTGCGAAGTAAAGACGGATATTCATACCGTTGATACTCGGCAAGATATGTTTGCGCATTGCTGTTTGGATAACCTCGTTGAGTTTACCGGTCGAGATACGCTGTGAATAGTTCTCATTGATTTTGAGGAGCATATCAAAGATTTTGTGTACCCGCTGTTTGCTCTGCGCTGAAATCGTGATGATCGGTGCATAGCTCAAAAATTTAAAACGGTCTCGTACTTCTGTCATAATTTTGTCGTAATCTTCTTTCGGTGCCAGATCCCATTTGTTAAGAACGATCAAACATGCAAGACGATTTTTATCGACAAACCCCGCGATTTTCTCGTCTAAATCCATAAACGGCTGTGACGCATCGAGAACAAGGAGGGCGATATCTGCCGTTTCCAACATCTCTTCGGTACGCATAAGGGCGTATTTTTCGATTCCGAGAATTTTTCCCCGCTTACGAATACCTGCAGTATCGATAAAGGTAATCTTTTTATCCGCATACTCCACCATCTCATCGATTGGGTCGATGGTTGTCCCCGCGACAGAACTGACAACCGAGCGATCTTCTCCGAGCAATGCGTTGAGAAGTGAGCTTTTCCCGACGTTGACACGACCGATGATCGCTACTTTCATCTGATTAACATCACCCGCTTCGTACTCTTTGACGATTCCGCGATATGCCTCTTCGAGTGCTTCTATCGACGTTTCCTCTTCTTCACCATCCTCTTCAGGGATAAAAAATCCATCGTCCTCATCCTCTTCATCGAACTCTTCATCATCCGAAGAAGCTTTTAATGCCGCATCGAATCCATCCATATCATCATCTTCTGCCATTTCGGCTTCAGGTTTAACGATAGCAGATTCAGGAAGCTCCGAAGCGATCCAATTTAAAAGAGGTAAAACCGAACGGTTATGAGATACCGAGATACCGAAAATACGTTCAGTCCCGAACTCATAATATTCCCAAAGCTTCTCTTGCATCTTGTCATTATCGATTT
>NZ_JAFLKV010000014.1:3027-8741 GCF_019163035.1 Sulfuricurvum sp. | reverse complement strand
GTCCCGAACTCATAATATTCCCAAAGCTTCTCTTGCATCTTGTCATTATCGATTTTATTCACGACCAATGCAATCGCTTTTCCCATCGATTCAAGTTCATAAAAAAGTTTTTTATCATCTTCTTCAGGGAGACTCTTACCGTCTACCATAAAGAGAATAATATCGGCTTCATGTGCCGCTTTGAGAGATTTTTCTTTGATTCGATCGAAGAGTTCACACCCCTCATCCAATCCGCCCGTATCGAGAATTTCAACCTCTTTATCTACCACAACGGCAACACGTTTTTTGACATCTCGTGTCGTACCTGCTTGTTCAGAGGTAATTGCATCGCGCTGCTTTAAAAGACGGTTGAATAATGAGCTTTTACCGACATTCGGACGGCCTATGATGGCTAATTTTTTCATAATGACCTTTTTAAAACTAAGTTTTTCATTATAGCGTATTCGTACTTAGGGTATGATTTCAAAATGGTACACTATAAATACGAACACTTTAAAAACGACCTTCACCCCCTGAGCGCACTTTGCCAACCCTTTCAAGCCGATACGATTCTAAGCGTCGCACGCGGCGGTATGACGCTGGGACATGCCCTCTCTATGAGTTTGGATATACGCAATCTCCAAAGCATCCGTGTGGAGAGTTATGATGGCGATACGCAACGCGATCACGTAACGATTATAGGAACCTGTGACCTTAGTGGAGCGAAACGGGTTCTTGTCGTGGATGATATCGTTGACAGCGGACAAACGCTTGCAGAGCTTATCCCCTTTTTACGCTCAGAGTATCCGAGTTGCATCTTTAAAATTGCCACCCTCTTTACCAAACCCACCGCCCTCATCCAACCCGACTTTTACCTACACGAAGCTCACGATTGGATTGAGTTCTTTTGGGAAAGAGATTTTTTAAAAACGGATGCGATATAATCCGACAACCACAAATATTTAACATTTTCTCTAAGGATTTTTATGCCGAAAGAATACATTTTTACCTCTGAATCCGTCACCGAGGGACATCCTGATAAAATGGCTGACCAGATCAGTGATGCGATTTTGGACTATATTATTGAAAACGACCCCAAGGCTCGTGTAGCGTGTGAAACCCTCGTTTCCAACGGCTTTTGTGTCATCGCAGGTGAACTCAAAACGACCGCCTACGCTCCAATGCAAGAGATTGCCCGCCAAGTCGTCCGTGAAATCGGCTACACCGATGCAACCTATGGTTTTGATTATCGCTCATGTGCAGTTCTCAACGGTATCGGGGAACAATCTCCCGACATCAACCAAGGGGTTGACCAAGAAGACGGTGAAATCGGAGCGGGAGATCAGGGGTTAATGTTTGGTTATGCGTGCCGTGAAACCGATGTTTTGATGCCGTTGCCGATTTACCTCGCTCACCGTCTGGCTGAGCGTTTAGCTCAAGTGCGCAAAGAGGGGATCATCCCTTATTTACGACCTGATGGAAAAACACAGGTGAGCATCCGTTATGTCGATGACAAACCCGTCTCGGTCGAAACGGTTGTTGTCTCGACACAACACGCCCCTGAAATTTCGCAAGAAAAACTCCATGCCGATGTTATTGCAGAAGTTATCAAATACGTTATTCCCACAGAACTGATGAATCCAAATATCGTCTACCACATCAACCCTACCGGTAAATTTGTCATCGGCGGTCCTCAAGGGGATGCGGGTCTTACAGGGCGCAAAATCATCGTCGATACCTATGGTGGAGCTTGCCCTCACGGCGGTGGGGCATTCAGTGGAAAAGATCCGACCAAAGTCGATCGTTCAGCCGCCTATGCCGCCCGCTATGTCGCCAAAAACCTTGTCGCTTCAGGCGCGTGCGAGAGAGCAACGATCCAGGTTTCCTACGCCATCGGGGTTGTTAAACCTATCTCTATCATGGTCAATGCACATGGCACTGCCGTCGTTCCCGAAGAAAAGTTAGAGAGCTGTGTCAAAGAACTCTTTAACCTTACCCCTAAAGGGATTATCGAATCGCTTGACCTTTTACGCCCGATTTACCGAAAGACAGCGGCATACGGTCATTTTGGCCGAGAACTGAGCGAATTTACATGGGAAAGAACCGATAAAGTTGATGCCATCAAAAAGTATTTAGGTCTTTAGTAACACTCCCTATGCAATCTTCATTCCCCACCTTATTTTTTAGGTGGGTTTAAAATTCTTCTGTGTATAGTTACCACATATTTATAAACCAAGGAGAACCCTATGGCAGTAGTCATTAATGATACCTGTATTAACTGCGGCGCTTGCATCGACGAGTGTCCTGTAGAAGCAATTGTAGACGAGGACGATAACCCAACGGGTGAAGAAGTCTATTACGTTTACGGTGACAAATGTGTCGAATGTGTCGGTCACCACGATGAGCCTGCATGTGCTACAGCGTGCCCTACTGAGGGTTGTATTACTTGGGATGAAATCGGTGCAAGCCCTGCTCACCGTGATGATGTTACCGCTGAAATGCGTTCTTCAAAAGCAAACGTAGTTAACTAATTTCGGTTAAAACACCAAAGGATTTTTCCTTTGGTTACGTTATTTTCGTCCATATATCCCTCTTTCTTCATCTTTAATCTTACTTAAATTATTGTTTCGCTATAATCCCGCTCTATTTTATACACACTAAACAGGAGCATTGATGGAACAAACATTGTCAATCATCAAGCCAGACGCCGTAGCAAAAGGTGTCATCGGTAAAATTTTGGATCGTTTCGAAAGTAACGGCCTTAAAATCGCGGCTATGAAAAAAGTTCAACTTTCACGTCAAGACGCAGAAGCGTTTTACGCAGTACATGCTGCACGCCCTTTCTTCAACGACCTCGTTGATTTCATGGTAAGCGGTCCCGTTGTTATCACTGTTCTTGAGGGTGAAAACGCTGTACTTAAAAACCGTGATTTGATGGGTGCAACTAACCCTAAAGAGGCAGAAGCTGGAACTATCCGTGCTGATTTCGCTGAAAACATTGATGCCAATGCGGTTCACGGAAGTGACTCTGCAGAAAATGCTAAAAATGAAATCGCATTTTTCTTTTCAGGGCGCGAAATTTCGTAATTGCCATGAAAATAGCATTTAGAAAATTGGGCTCACAACCGCTTCAATTTGAGGCAAATAGTGACAATGCGCATTTTTCGGGTGATTTAATCCTGAAAAAAAGCAATCTTGCCCAATTAAACGGTACAATTACAGGGAGTATTTCGATTCCTTGCGATATTTGTGCCGAAGAGGTAGAAAAATCTTTGAATGAAGAGATCACCTTCTACCTTAGCGATGGAATATTTGATAACAACGATGAAGAGTTGGATGTTGTCGAAATCGATAAATCGATAATCGATGTAGAAGAACTTCTGAAATCGGAAATCGAACTAATCAAAAGCGACTATTTTTGTTGCGAAAACTGCGAAGGAACCTCGTTAGATCGAGAATTCTGATTGTAAAGCTGGGCATCCCGCCGAGGGAAACCCAGTGTTAACGTAATCGAGGGGATCTATTCCCTCGGTGTTTAAATTTAAATAGAAAGGGATAAATACTATGGCAGTACCTAAAAGAAGAGTGAGTCATTCTCGCGCCGCAAAACGCAGAACTCACTATAAAATTTCTCTTGCTCGTCCAGTCAAAGACAAAGATGGCACGTACAAATTGTCTCATTATGTCAATCCGACAACCGGTGAGTATAAATAATCGATGATTAGAATTGCAATTGATGCAATGGGCGGGGACTTCGGTCCCGAACCGATTGTTAGAGGGACACTTGAAGCTCTAAAAGAAATGAAGTTTCAACCAATTCTAGTTGGTAAAAAAGATGAGATCTTATCTTTATTACCCAAGGGCTATAAAGATAAGATTTTAATTGTCGAAGCCGACGATGTCATCGATATGGGTGATGCGGCTACTGACGCACTTAAGCGTCAAGAGAGTTCTATCTATAAAGCGGTAGAGCTGGTTCGAAACGGTGAAGCTGATGGTGTCGTAAGTGCTGGTCACAGCGGTGCCACGATGACATTGGCAACACTACGACTCGGACGACTCAAAAATGTATTACGTCCTGCACTGGTCACATCCATGCCGACAAAAAGTGGTAAGCGCAGTATCCTAATGGATGCGGGTGCTAATGTTGACTGTAAAGCAGAACACCTTTTTCAATTCGGTATTATGGGTTATTACTACGCCCAAGATATGTTCAAACTAAGTGCTCCACGCGTTGGACTTCTTGCCAATGGTGAAGAAGATTCCAAAGGGAATGAAGTTACCAAAGAGGCATTCAAGTTACTCGAAGGGCAACTAGGGTTTATCGGTAACGTTGAGGGTAACAATATTTTTGATGGAAGCTGTGATGTCATTGTCTGTGACGGCTTCATTGGAAATCTTGTTCTCAAAGCTTCTGAGGGTGTTGCTTCAACTATCAGCTTCTTTATCAAACAATATATCCGAAAATCTCCTATTGCGATTACCGGTGCACTTTTGATGCGAAAAGTATTCAAACTTTTGAAAAAAGAGATCGATTATGCCGAAATCGGAGGAGCTCCTCTAGTCGGTATTAAAGGGTGTGCTATTGTCAGTCACGGTAAAAGTAACCCAAAAGCTATCAAAAATGCTATCTTTCAAGCTGTTCGGTACGTTAATACTGGTGTAAATGAACATATTGAAAAGCGTCTCGAAGAGCTTAAACCATAACTTCGAACCCTTATAAAGGCTAACTATGTACGCTGCGTTTCGTTCTATCGGGGCTTATGTTCCCGCTAAAATCCTTACCAATGCCGAACTCGAAGTGATGGTCGATACCAGCGATGAATGGATCACCAAACGTACCGGCATTAAAGAGCGCCGCATTGCAGCCGAAAATGAAACTACGAGTGATATGGGCGTCAAAGCGGCTGAACTCGCAATAGAGCGCTCAGGACTCGACAAAAACCAAATCGATATGGTCGTATGCGCCACTATCTCCCCCGATTATTTTTGTATGCCCTCAACCGCTACGATCATCACTACCAAGCTCGGTCTAGAAAAAGTTACCGCGTTTGACCTCTCAGCCGCGTGTACCGGATTTGTGTATGCCCTCTCTATCGCTAAAGCATTCGTTGAGTCAGGGATGAAGAAAAATGTCCTCATCGTCGGAGCTGAGCGCTTGAGTGCAATCACCGATTATACCGATCGCGGAACCTGTATCCTCTTCGGTGACGGTGCAGGAGCAGCGATTATCAGTGCTACGGAGAATAAATCCGAAGCAATTATCGATATTCACACCGGCTCTGATGGAGCATATGCTGATTTATTGATGACACCAAACGGCGGAAGTGGTTCCATACATGATGCGCTTGATAGAGAAGCGGCGGGATGCTTTATGCAGATGAAAGGAAATGAAACGTTCAAAGTTGCCGTACGTACACTTACCAATGATGTCGTCGAAATTTTAGAGCAAAACAACATCGCCTCATCCGCAATTAAACACTTCGTCCCGCATCAAGCCAATTACCGCATTATCAAAGCGGTCGGTGATGCACTTGAACTCAAAGAGGAGCAAGTGGTACTCACAGTAGAAAAATACGGCAATACCTCCGGTGCCTCTATTCCTATGGCAATCAATGACATCTATGAAGCAGGACGTTTACAAGAGGGTGATTTAATGCTCCTCGATGCATTCGGCGGTGGATTAACATGGGGCAGTGCCTTGGTTCCGTTTGCCGGAAAAGGTATATAACCAC
>NZ_JAFLKV010000014.1:0-2927 GCF_019163035.1 Sulfuricurvum sp. | reverse complement strand
GCACTCGATATTATCGAAAAAGAGATGCTGGTGTATTTCAAACCTACTAAAATCAATATTGCTTCTTTTGGCAATATGTTACCGAGAGTCCATTGGCATATCATGGCACGCTTCGAGAACGACAGCTATTTTCCTGAACCGATGTGGGGGATGAAACAAAGAGAAGGGTTTGAATTAGAGGCTCCGATGGAGCCTTTTTTGGAGAAGGTAAAACGAGAGTTAAACTCCCGCTTGAATTAATAACGTGGTTTTGGTTTTTGTCCGCTGAAACTGCGTGAACGCTCACCGCGATCATTTCCGCCGCGTTCACCGCCAGAGCTACTACGCTCTCCTCCGCCACTACGTTCGCCACTTCCTGAAGCATTGCGATCGTTGTTACCACGGTATCCGCCTCCGCCGCTACGGTTTCCACCGCTGCCGTTACGGTTACGGTTAAATCCGCCGCTACGTTGTCCGCCACGATCACCGCGACTTGCCAAATTGCTTAGGATTTTTTCTAAACGCTCAGCCGCGATACCGATATTGTTTGGTCCTGCAACAGTATTGCGTTCCATCAATACAGAGATCAATTTATAGGCAATTTGCTCTTGGTCGTAATCTTGTTTCAACAAATCAAGTACTTTATGAGCTTCATCATAGACGTGTTGTTTTTCAATTTCACGAACCAAACGAGTTACTTGTGCCTCTTTAACATCCAATTTACTTGGAATATAAGCGTGCTCCATTGTGGTACCGACTTTTGATCGGATACGTTGAAGTTCTTTAAATTCCATAGGAGTTACAAGGGTAATTGCAACCCCTTTTTTACCCGCACGACCAGTACGTCCGATACGGTGAACATAACTCTCAGGGTCAAATGGAATATGATAGTTGAAAACGTGGGTAACGTCATCGATGTGCAATCCACGCGCCGCAACGTCAGTTGCGATCAATACGTCAACCGCATCAGTTTTAAGCCCTTTGATAACGCTCTCACGTTGACGTTGCTCCATGTCGCCGTGTAGCCCTTTTGCCATGTATCCCGCGGCAGAGAGGACATTAGAGAGACGATCAACCTCTTTTTTAGTGCGACAAAATACAACCGTTTTTTTCGCATCTTCTGAATCCATAAGACGGATAATCGCATCATCACGCTCTGATTCTTCAATAACGTAATACTGTTGAGTAATATCGGTATTGGTCGTTTCCGATTTAGTGATAGAAGCGAAAAATGGATTCACCAAAATACGCTCAGCAAGCTGTTTGATCGGAGCCGGCATCGTTGCCGAGAAGAGCAATGTTTGACGCTCAGTCGGCAAATAGGTAAAGATTTCGTTGATATCATCCAAAAAGCCCATATCGAGCATCTCATCCGCTTCATCCAAGATAACCGTAGATGGAGTGAAACCTTTGAGCATGTTACGGCTCAACATATCGAGCAAACGACCCGGAGTAGCGATGATAACTTGTGCACCGCGCTCGATAAGATCCATTTGACGGTTATATGAGCTTCCACCGTAGATCGTTACGGTACGAACACCGAGGTGTTTACCGTATTTGAAAATTTCATCACCAACTTGATTCGCTAACTCACGAGTTGGAGTAATAATGAGGGCTTCAATCCCCCCTTTTAAATGCATTTTGTTCAACGCAGGAAGACCGAATGCCGCTGTTTTACCTGTACCGGTATGGGCTTGTCCTACAACGTCACGCCCTTCCATAATAACAGGGATAACCATTTGTTGAATTGGGCTTGGTGTTTTAAAACCGGCATGATTGATACTTTGCATGATCTCTTTACGAAGACCGAAAGATTCAAATGTTACCAAGTTTTCGTCTGTGATTGCTTCTTCTATTACGTTCATAATTTACCTTTGTATATACGCCACCGGAAAACCTATTTCCAGCCAGTTACGCTTGCCCACTCATGGGGGAGAGAAATTTGTATGAGGATAAGTTGGATTCTCATCCGCGAGGGCACCTTTGAAAAAGATTTACCAATCTCTTTAGAAGGTACCCAAAATTCAAATGGAATTATAGCTGAAATTTTTATAAAATATACTGATAGTAATAGGTTAACAAAAGATAAAGATAACCTTTAGTTTCAAATCGTCTCTATTTTGTCTGATGTTTTTAAACTTTTAGAACTATACTTCCAAAAATGTATATTAAATCAGGAGTGATTATGTTCAATGTTAAAATGGAAAAAGAGTGTGGCTGTTTCAAACGAAGTGGTATGGAGAGTGTTAAAACATTCGGAAACAAAGATGATGCAATGGTTGAAGCCAAAGAGTGGGTAGAAGAGATGAACGAAACGTTTTGTCAAAAACACAACTTCACGATTGTTGAAGAGGGAAATGACCTCATCATCAAAGTAGAGATGAATTAAGGGGCAATGCCCCTTAGAGTTTTAAATTTAGTTTTTTAATCACCATTTTCTTCGACCAAATGGGATCTTTTAGATCGAGCAACTCCCGAATTTCATCATTAACCAATCGATAAGATACAATAACACTAACCCCGTCTGCTCCAGCTGCCATTGCCAAAGAGTATGCTTTAGCCCCCTGTGCCGGTATCGAAATATTTTGTGTTACTTTAGCCGCTAAATGAGGAACCGTCGGTTTGCCCCGTTTACTTAGATAATGGCTCGTTAGGGATAACGCTTCATTTTTAATCACTTTTCCACCACTTGTGTATTGTGCTTCAATGAGTATCTCACGTGAACCAAATCCATTTGGCAATGCATGGGGTTGAGGATTACTCAAAATGACCTCCAACAGTGCGCCGCTTCTTCGAACATCTACTTTCAGGGCATTTTGCCACATACCCTCCGTGTGAGCACCGACAAACCCATGCTCTCGTATAAGCCGTTTGAGAGGCTTTCCGTTGGCATCACGCAATGTTGCGGCAACACCGTCTTTACGTGGACTCATATGGCAATCAACACA
>NZ_JAFLKV010000105.1:17046-22724 GCF_019163035.1 Sulfuricurvum sp. | reverse complement strand
CCAGCAATACGTGCCATGCTTATCCTTGTCTTTGTTTATGTTTTGGGGTTTTGCAGATTACGCGCACAATCCCTTTACGCTTGATGACTTTACAATCATCGCACATTTTCTTCACTGAAGAACGTACTTTCATCGGTAGGCTCCGTTGATTTAAATCACTTGCTTCTCGTAGGTGGAAATTGATCACACCAATACTTGTAACTACGATTAAACGCAGTTATAAACATTCAATTTTATTTGTCCGATAGGGCAAAGTGGACGCGTATGATACAGCAGTATAGGTTAAAGTTTTATTAAGGTATAAAATAGAAGTAGGATTCAGATTGTGATTACACAATTCGAATCATAAAAGGAGATTCGAGGACAGCATCCAACCCTTCAAGCTGCTCCATCAATTGATGAATCGCTCTCTCGGTTGCTTCATGGGTCGCAAACAGCAAGTGAGCACATTCACTCTCAGATGGGCGTTGGATGACTGCTTCGATTGAGATGGAGTGATCGGCAAAAAGGCGTGTAATTTGTGCCAATATCCCCGGTTTATCCGAAACACGGAGACGGAGATAATATTTAGAACAAATATCGTCACTATTTTTAAGACGAAGCCCCTCTTCAAGCGGATGGTTAAACCCGAGCATCGGAGAGCGTTTGCCGGAGCGGACAATATCGATGATATTAGCAACTACTGCACTCGCCGTTGCGTTACCGCCCGCACCCGGACCGTAATAGAGAGTTTCACCGACACGATCACCGACGACACTGATCCCGTTCATAACACCGTCGATTTTAGCGATCATCGCCTCTTCTTTAACCAATGCCGCATGAACACGGAGCTCAACTTCACCCTCGTCGCGCTTGGCAATCCCTAAAAGTTTGATTGTGTATCCGAACTCTTTGGCAAAAGCGATGTCCGCAGGGGTTATCCCCTCGATCCCCTCAATCAAAATATCTTCGGGTTTCGCATCGATACCGTACGCGATAGATGCCAGAATAAGGAGTTTGTGTGCCGCATCGAATCCACCGATATCAAACGTCGGATCGGCTTCCGCGTATCCGAGTGCCTGAGCTTCGGCTAAAACTTTCTCAAACGAAGCTCCCTCGTTCATCATTTTGGTGAGCATAAAGTTACACGTACCGTTCATAATCCCCATGATCGAGAGGATATGGTTTGCAGAGAGTCCGTCTCGCAATGCATTGATGATCGGGATTCCCCCCGCAACACTCGCTTCAAACTCAAACGGTATATCTCCCGCAATCTCTTGAAGCTCATAGCGGTGATACGCCAACAAAGCTTTATTCGCCGTAACCACTGCTTTGCCGTTTTGGAGAGCTTTTTTAACAATCTCAAGGGGAAGTTCTACTCCCCCCATCAACTCAACGACGATATCGATTTCGGGATCATCCACAACATCATACGGATTTTGGGAGAGGGTGATTGAGAGATCAGAGACTTTTGAGAGGTCACGCACGACTCCGCTTTTAACGACAATCTCATCCCCTGAACGTGCCGTGATAATCGTTTTATTCTCTTCTAGGATTTGAACGACGGCACGCCCTACCGTACCGACACCGATAACGCCGACTCGTGTCACTCGCTCACCTTGGCATTCAAAGTGCTCAAAAATTGTTTAATATTTTTAGCCGCTTGACGGATACGCTGATCATTTTCGATCAATGCGATACGGACATACTCATCTCCGTAATCACCAAATCCGATCCCCGGTGCTACCGCGACATTGGCTTCCACCAATAGACGTTTTGAAAATTCTAAACTTCCCATGTGAAGTGCGCATTCAGGGATTTTTGCCCAAACGAACATCGATGCCTGATTACGGCGAACCGGCCATCCTGCACGGTTAAACGCATCAATCAAAATATTTTGGCGATGGTCGTATTTATCGGTAATCTCTTGAACGCACGCTTGATCGCCCGTCAAAGCGATGGTAGCGGCTACTTGGATCGGGGTGAACATCCCATAATCCAACCAGCTTTTGATCTTTTGGAGTGCACCGATGAGTTTTGCATTTCCGACGAAGAAACCGACACGCCATCCCGCCATGTTGTAGCTTTTTGAGAGGGTGAACGCTTCAACGGCAACATCTTTCGCCCCCGGAACGGAGAGGATCGATGGAGTTTTGTAACCGTCAAACGTCAGATCACCGTACGCAATGTCACTGATAACATAAAAACGTTCCCGTTTTGCCATCTCTACAAGACGAACATAAAACTCCGGTGTTACCGTTGCGGTTGTCGGATTATGAGGAAAGTTTACAACCACATATTTTGGTTTTGGAAAGGAGACATGAAATGCCTCTTCCAAACGTTCGAAAAATAGATCTTCATCCACTTTGTAATCTTCATCGAACGGAAGTTTCATTTTTTGAACGTTTCCGCCCGCTAAAATAAAGCCATACGAGTGGATCGGATAGGTAGGATCAGGGACAACAACAACATCCCCCGGATTGGTGATAGCATACGCTAAATGAGCATATCCCTCTTTGGAACCCATCGTTGCGACCGCTTCGGTATCGGGATCGAGATCGACATCGTAACGATTTTTATACCAATCGCAAATCGCTTGGCGAAGTTTCGGAATCCCTTTGGACACCGAATAGCCGTGTGTTTTGGTTTTTTCTGCTGATTCAACCAATTTTTTGCGAATATGCTCAGGAGTATCCCCATCAGGGTTTCCCATACTAAAATCGATAACGTCGGCACCGGAGCGTCTACGCGCCATTTTAAGCTCATTTACTTCGGCAAATACGTATTTCGGGAGGCGTTTAATCCGGTCAAATTGGATTTCATCAAACATGGCTACAACCTGTGATTAAAAAATTGCGCCATTTTAACATAAGAGGCTTAGTTTAACTATAAGAGCGCATTAGCGCTCGGAACTCACCGACTCAATCCACAGCCCCTCTTTGAGTACTTTCATCCCCTGAGTGTTGGAAATTTTAAGATATCGTGTCCCTTGCGGGAGCTCAAATGTGAGCTCCTCTTCAGATTTTAGAGATCGAAGTGAGGAGAGAACTTCCATATTTGTGTCTAAAACGCTAACATCAGGGTACCATTTACCCGCATAAGGGGGTTGAATATGAATACTTTGCACCTTTTCAATACGAAACCACTGAGAAGTACTAAGACGCTTTAGTTCAGCCCCATCATCTCCCTCCAGTAAAGGGATATTCCAGAGAGCATTTTGGGTATTGAGCTCCAAAACAACCCCTTTGGCATCCAAATGAGCTTTCTCAATCACGATCCCCTGCTCTTTGAGATTTTCCCCCAACGCGCTAGCATTAAACACTTTGTTCCCTACTGCCGTTGCGCTCAGTTCACCCCTATTTTTTTCAATACTCAAACTATTAACGTCTAGTTTGTACCCTATAGCGTTAAACGC
This sequence comes from Sulfuricurvum sp., assembly GCF_019163035.1. Classification (GTDB taxonomy): domain Bacteria; phylum Campylobacterota; class Campylobacteria; order Campylobacterales; family Sulfurimonadaceae; genus Sulfuricurvum. Next base: position 19,330 of record NZ_JAFLKV010000105.1, on the reverse strand, counting down.
GTGAGTGATGGTGCGGATACTCGCAGTAGGCTCGCCGCTAAAAGTAATATGGGTATTCATAGATCCTCCCAATAGGAGGAGGGGGGCACAAAAGAGAAGAGAGAGGTGTTTGATCACCGAATTTTTACCAGTTTTTCCCGCCGTTGCGTTCCATAAACTCTTTTTGAGTAATTTGTTTCAAAGAACCTTGCTCACAAAGGAAATAGACCGTATTTTTATCATCAAGTAGTGTTTTCCCCTCAGGGTATTGGATTTCAACCCTTCCGTGACCCATAATAATCAACAAACTTTTGGTCGTATCAATAAGAATAGGATCTTTAGTAATGTTTTGAGTTTTTACACCGCTTGCCGTATCAATCATCCCGTACCACACTTTGTACTTTGGAAGAATACTGAGCTCTTTGGACGAGATCAAAGGCTTAATCGGTTTGACACTCTTGTTGACATCAGCGGTTACTACCGGCAGTGCAACAGGCAACGTAATGTTCGTCTCATTGGTATCACTGACGTTTACATCTTTGACCTCGTTCACCACTTCAAGCTCTGATGTTGTAAGTTTCAGCACCTCTTCTTGAGGGGAGGTTGAAAGTTTGCCTTGTAATAAATATCCCCCCCCGATCAAAAGTCCGATTGTAGCCAGTCCCGCTAAAACCCATTTTGGCTTGGAGTTGGAGGTTGCTTGTAAAATCACCGATGCTTTCGGAGCGAGCATCGCGGCATTGTTTTGATAAAATGCCGTATACTCTTCTTTTATTCCACTCAAATCAATACCGTATTCACGCTCCAGAATCGATATATACCCCATAAACTGAACACGCCCGATCTCTGCATAGGCTTTACTCATTACGAGTTCGATCTTATCACGGGAAATATGGGTTTGTTCATGGATTTTTTCTATCCCGAGCGCCTGTAAATCTTCAAATGTTTTACATAGTTTCATCTCATTCTCTCCATCAAAATTGCGCCGGCAACGCCGACATTCAAAGAATCAAAATCATGTGCCATAGGGATAGAAATACCGACATCAAGGCTTTTTTGGACACGTCCGCTCAAACCTTCCCCTTCGTTTCCTAATACCAAAGCACGTTTAGTAGCGAACGTCGTTTCGCGAATGTCGTTCCCGTCCATCACCGCGCCATAAATTTGAAATCCCGATTGCTTCAACTCATGAAGAACATCATGAATATTGTGAATCACAACAAGCGGCATATCAAGTGCCGCACCGCTGCTGGTTCGGATCATCGGTTCAAAATTCGGCTCTTTAATCCCGCTGATAACAATCGCATCCACCCCTAGCGCATAAGCACTGCGAATGAGTGATCCGATATTTCCCATGTCGGTAATAGAGCTGAGGATCACGATAAAATCGCATTTTTTCAAGAAAGGGGAAGCATACGGAACAATTTGGGAAATTTCAGCGATATAACCCTGATGATTTCCCCCCTTGACCATCGACTGCGCCGCTTTTTCGGGGATTCGCTTGATCTCAAAACCCATTTTCATGAGCAACGAATATTCCTTCTTATCGACCTCTTTTGCCAAATATAGGATCTTTATACGATCCTTATGACGTTCAATTGCGTAATAAACCGGTTGTTTTCCATAAATAAGCATGATGTATTATATCCTAAGATTTCATGAGACGCGTATAGCACTCTTTGGGATTTTCTCCCGTAATTTTTGCGATCAGTTTTGAAGCCGCTTTTTTAGGGATATCAAGGGCTAAAATATCCTGTTCGCTGAGCGATGCGCTTTTCCCTTCGGAGGCTTCGATCACCACAACCCATTCACCTCGAATCTCTTTTTCCATTTGAGGGATCAGCTCCGAAGCAACTCCCCGATAAAACCGCTGATACCGTTTCGTCAACTCTTTGGCTAAAAAGACCTGCCGTGTCGGTGCTGCAATCGCTATTTCGCCTAAAAGTTTCTCCAACCGTGTCGGCGCTTCGTACAATACCGTCGTGTATCCGTTGAACAATGCTTCTTGCAATGCAGCTGATCGGTCATTTCCTTTGTGAGGCAAAAAGCCGAAAAAGAGCATTTTCGTTTGGACGAATCCGCTGGCGACGAATGCGGTCAGTACCGCATTTGCCCCCGGCAAAACATCGTATGCAATTTTGTGCTCGATGCAATAGTGGATCAACATCTGCCCCGGATCACTGATCCCCGGCATCCCCGCATCACTCACATAAACAACATTAGCATTAAAAAATTCAGGGGTTAATTTGGAAACAAATTCGGCTTCATTATGGGAATGAAGGCTGAAAAATTGGGGTTCCATCGT
>NZ_JAFLKV010000105.1:0-16946 GCF_019163035.1 Sulfuricurvum sp. | reverse complement strand
AAACAAATTCGGCTTCATTATGGGAATGAAGGCTGAAAAATTGGGGTTCCATCGTCGTGAGGTTATGGCGTTCTTTGAGTAAATGGATTAGTTTTTTAGTAACACGGGTATCTTCACAAAGAATCGTATTAGCGGTGGATAAAATTTCGAGAGAACGGAGTGAAATATCAGAAATATTACCGATAGGAGTGGGGACAAGAGAAAGCATTTGTCTTCTTACAATTCTGCCTCGTAGAGGCAAGCTTTAGTGCCATAGCGGCTAGCGTAGCCAAAGGGATGAATTCCTTTGGCGTTCTCAATTAATGTTACGAATTTAGCGCGTAACGTTTTTTGAATTTATCGATACGACCTGCGGTATCCACTTGACGCTCAGAACCGGTATAAAACGGGTGACATGCGCTGCAGATATCAACACGGATAGTGTCTTTGATGCTAGTTGTTGTGAATGAGTTACCGCATGCGCAGCTTGCTGTACATTCAACAACGTTCGGGTGAAGATCTTTTTTCATAGTTTTGCCTTGTGATCGACGGCGTTGTACGTCGGTCTGTATAGTTTTATATCCGTACGGGGGCGGATAATTGGACGCGAATTATAACGAAAAAATTCTTTTTTTACAATAAGCGCGATGCTATCGCTACCGCCGCCGTTTCGGAGCGCAATATCATTGGAGAGGAAAAGAGGCGAACACGATAATCACTGAACAATTTACGCTCCCCCTCATCAAATCCCCCCTCGCAACCGATCACGACCGTATCGACCGATTCATCGTTCTCAAGCGGTGTTCCTCCGAAATCAAAAATCACCGATTCGGGATTGTTTTTTAAAAAGGTACTCAGATTCGGAGCCTCGGAGAGTTCGATCAACGACGTACGGCCGCATTGCATGATGGAGCTCTCCATGATTCGGTTAAACCGCTCAAAATCGAGACGAAAATTTTGCTGAGAACGGCGGCAATGGATAAAGGTGATTTTGTTCACCCCAAGTTCCGTGAGCATCGGGAGGGTTTTCTCAATCGTTTTCGGATCCACCAGACACCATCCAATATGGAGGTTTTTTGGATTCTCACAAAGCGAAGCGTGATGGCTTTGAAGGGTGAAATAGGCAACGCGACCGTCAGTCCGTTCCAATCGGTAGCGGTACTCTTCGCTCAGACGCTCACGCGAGCGAAACGCGATCAAATCACCCGCTTTATGACGTCGTACTTTGATGAGATATTTGTAATCATCGCCACTGACACTGAGTTCACTCGCACCGACATCGCCGTGAAGAAGAAATTTCATGCTTGTGCCATCATCCAGAGTGTGATTGCGAGTAACAGAGTCATCTCTATACCTAAGAAACGAAACGCTTTTTTCTTATACTCCGCAAAAGCCCCCTCTTGGGTAATATCGGTTCTGCGTTTGAGGGTTTTGTACCGCTTGGCTTCAAGGATAATCATCACGATTGCGATCACGATCATGGCGATATTGGAGAAGGTGAAGTGCAAATGTTTAGCCGCCATCATCACCGCACCCGTAAAAAGGATCAATGCGATGAAGGAACCCGATATCGGCATCACAACCCGCATCCGTTTGCTGTAGCGAACAACATGATGAGAGAGGGATAACATGACGATGTTGAACACCACCACTCCCATCAAGACAATAACTCCGAAATAGTGGATATTCAATCCGGTTTTATACATAGCTTCCATAAAGGGGATTTTACCTTAAATTGCCTATAATGACTCCCTAAATGATTCCTTCTGATGTGAATAGTTAATGCATACAGAGGAGAATAGACGCAAGGAGACGGTATGGCAATCAACGTAGAAGAGGCACTCAAAGCGATTTACACCTTTGCAACCCCCACGCAAAGTGAAATCGTACCGATAGAAAATGCTATCCACCGAGTCCTCTGCGAGAGCGTTACCGCCACCCATTCTCTCCCCTCGTTTGACAACTCCGCGATGGACGGCTATGCCGTACGGGTTCAAGATGCGGGTAAAACGCTGAAACAATCGTGTGTCATCTTTGCCGGAGACGGTGCCGAGATACGGATGATCGAAGATCAGTGTATCCGTATCATGACGGGGGCAAAAATCCCGCAGGGGTGCGAGGCGATCGTCCCCATCGAAGAGGTGAGTGTCAACGGTGATTCAGTCACCCTCCCCACCTCCATCCGAGCCTCTGCCCATATCCGCCTCAAAGGGGAAGATATTCAATCGGGGATGGAGTTATTAAAGGTGGGGGCAATGCTTCACGCCCATCATATTTCACTCCTCGCTTCGCAGGGGATTACCCATATTAAAGTGTATCGCCGCCCGCGAGTCGCCCTATTCTCCTCGGGGAATGAGCTCAAAATGCATTATGAAGAGTTGGGATCCAATCAGCTCTATAATACCAACACTCCAACCTTTGCCGCCCGAGCAAAGGAGCTGGGGTGCGAGGTGATCTTTACCGGCACGGCCGTGGATACGCTGGGATCGATCCAAGAGTATATCCGCAGTGCTCTGAGTGCCGATCTCATCATCACCTCCGGCGGAGTGAGTGTCGGGGATGCCGATTTCACCAAAGAGGCGTTTAGCTCCCTCGGATTTGAAGCGGCTTTTGAATCGGTCGACATCAAACCGGGCAAACCGACGACATTCGGCCGAATCGGAGAAACCCTGATCCTCAATCTCCCTGGAAACCCTCTTGCGGCGGCATTGTGTTTTGAGCTGTTCGGTCAAAGTGCCATCCTCTCCCTCAGCGGTCGAAGCGATAAATATCTCTCTGCGATCACAACCCAAATAAGCGAACCGTTTAAAATGAAAAAAGGGAGACGTTCTCTGATTCCGGGGTGGTTTGACGGTGCTTCGTTCACGCCGAGTGAAAAATTCGGTCCGGGGATGGTGTTGCCCCTCTCACGTGCCAATGCTTACATGATGGTGGATGCTTCAGTGGAGGGGTTTGAGAAAGGCTCAAGCGTGAAGATTATCCCGACACGCTGGTGTATGAGTTCAGTGGATCAAAATTCCTTGATTACTTACTAATGTTATGCACTTTACGGGCAAAGCCCGCAAAGTGGCAGGGACAAATGTCCCTACAACCCTCTAAAGCTACCCGTATCTTCCGGATACGGGAGAAAATTTCCCTTTATTAAACTGTCGTAGGGTTAATGAACGTTTCTCCCCGTTTGATCCGCTCCCATAACTCAGGATCGCCCCATCCTTCGCGTATCTCATCGCTAAAAATTATCTTTTCTAAATCGATCAATCCCATCTTTTCGGAATAGGCGTCTTGACGAAAGCACTGTGCATATCCGGTATCAGTTTCATGGACGATAATACTAAAAAGCCGTACCATCTTCTCACCATTCACCATTTGGGTAAACCAATGGAGCTTGTCGATCATGACAAAAATGAGACGGCTAAATTGTTCTGCTGAAGGGGAAACGGGGATTTGTACCCATCGGTTGGAGTTGCGTTTCATATCACTAATGTACTCCGCATCATCCCCATCCCATAGAGCAATGGCATGATCGAAACTATCAATCAGTTCTTTCATCCCCTGCTTCATCAAACCAAAATCGTACACCATTTGACCGTTATCAAGAAAATCGGATTCGAGCAACACTTCGACTTTATACGAATGCCCGTGAATCGAGGCACGACACCGTTGAGTGGAACAGCCACGAACGATATGGGCGTTTTCAAATTTAAAAAGTTTTCGTATTATCATGAAATACCTTATCATTTTGAAGTCACATTTTGTGACCTCAAGTGTTAACCGTATTATACTCCGTGATTCTGATCCCAGATACGGATATGAAGACGATCGGAGTAGATAAATCCTCTCCGTTTGCACAACTCGATCACCGCTTCGCAGTTCGCTTCGATATGGGCTTTATCACCGCCTAGAGGCATACAATACACAGGGGTAAACGGATGAGGGGCGATAATTGCATCGATTTCCTCTTCCATGTGGCTCCCCAGTGAGGGTTCATCAACGCTGAATTTAAAAAAGCTCTCACGGGCATTGCCGATAATCTCGCCATAAACCTCTGGCTTTACCCTCCGATTCTCAGGCTCACCACTGTTGGAGAGTTTGACAGAAAGTGCGTATGTCGCTTCTCGGTAAAACGGATAGCGGACAAAATCAGGAGCAATCGTCGCATTCGTCTCAAATGTCACACGATGCCCTTGCGAAATCAAATAAGAAATAAACTCAACAAAAATCGGCTCATTCGCATAGATCAGCGGTTCTCCTCCGGTAAGGACGATATCGACATTGTGAGGGAGTCGATAACCGTTCATGATCCAAATAAGGCTTTGTAACTCTTCAATCTCCATCCATAAATCGCCGAACCCTTTGCGATCAACCGCATAGACGGTGTCGCATCCGATGATTTCACGTCCATCAGGGGTGATTTCAGTGCATCCGAACCCTTCACACTTGAGATTGCACCCTCCGAAACGGAAAAAGAGTGAGGGTGTACCGACGTATTTCCCCTCGCCTTGGACGGAGTAAAAGTGTTCTACTAAATATAACATGCTCACCCTCCCGTTTCGTAAAATGCGCGGTTTGATTGCTCGGTGTCACCCTCACTCCAACGGTTCTTTTCAGGCTTGGTTCGGATAACCTCTTTGAGCACTAATGCCGCCTCTTTGATGTCACCACGACGTACCGCATCACGTATCGACATCGCCTCATCAAAATACAAACACGGAATCAAATTACCCTCTGCGGTGAGACGGATGCGATTGCATTTGGTACAAAAATCGTCTTTGTGCGGTTCGATGATACCAAACTCATACCCATCATCGAGCTTGTAATAATGCGACGGAGAATGACCGTCAAACCCCTCGTCTTCATAGGTGTGGCGGCTTCCTATGATGCTCAAGAGTTCAGGACTTTGCATCCCTTTGATGTCTACCTCGGCATGGACGTTTTCCATATATTCGATAAATCGGATCGTCATCCCTCGTACTTTGCAGTACTCCAATACGTCGAGCACTTCCGCATCGTTTACCCCTTTCATGGGAACCATGTTCACTTTGACTTTGAGTCCGACACGCAGTGCCTCTTCTATCCCCTCAAGCACTTGTTTCAAAACATCTTTTTTTGCAATGGTTTCAGCCACTTCGGGTTTTAGTGAATCTATTGAGACATTAAGGCGGCGTAGCCCTGCATCGTAGAGCTTTTGCGCTGAGCTTTTGAGCAAAAAGGCATTGGTCGTCATCGCCAAATCAATATCGTTTTTATAGTCGTAAATCATTCGGATAAACGTATCGAGGTTTTCACGAAGCAGCGGCTCACCGCCCGTTATACGGATTTTTTTTACCCCTTCGTCAATGGAAACCTTGATGAATTCAAACAACTCTTCAAAACTGAGAAGATTCTCTTTGGGTACCCATGAAAACGGTTTTTCGGGCATACAATACTGACACCGAAAGTTACACCGTTCCGTTACCGAAACCCGTAAATAATCAACTGTTCTACCATAGCTATCTACTAACACATCTATCCTTGAAAAATTCCTATTATAAGGAGCGTTGCGCGATAGTATCTAAAAGTTGTTTTGAGTTTTATTTATTGAGAGAGTTAAGAGGAGAAACCCCGCGAAGGGGCAACTTTTTACCAGCCGCGAACGACTGCGTGACATGCCGTACAAGCATTCACGATTTCAGAGTATGATTGATGCGCTTTTGAATATTGTTTTTTATCCAATGCTTTGAGCATATCATCACTCGCACTATCAATACGTTTAGCCGCATTGAACGCGATATTACTCATATGTTGTTTATCTTTTGGAAGATATTTTTTTGTATCTTCCATATTATGGAAAAGAACATTAGCTTTGTGAATATCACTCACACCGCTTTTAATCAATGCCGGAGTGTTGTACAAAAATCCTTTTTGTACACTGCTCAAACCACTTTCCATTTGGCTCATATTCTTAACCAATGTATCATCCGCCATTACACCGACACTAAGGAGTGCCGATAATGCTAAAATTTTAACCATTTTCATCCATTACCCCTTAGTGAACTTCTGACCAAATTTTGCGTTTCCACAAATAGGCCAAGATTGCAAAAATAAACGTATAGAGCAATACCCATATACCAAGAGATTCACGTTCCGCTTTTTTCGAATCGCCAGTCTCTTCCATATACGCAATAACTTCTTCCTGTGCTTCTTCGGTCAGACCAACACGTGGCATAGAAGTACCGTGTAGCAATAATTGAGGATCATTGATAAAGCTATGTAGATAGTGTTCTCCACGGCTTTTAATGTATTGTGACAAGTCTGGAGCCACTGCACCCGTATACGCTTTAAGATTATCTTTTGGTGTTGTTGCTTCAATACCGGCATATTTCATATTGTGACAACGTCCACATGCTGCTTCAAATGTCGCTTTATGTGCTTCTTTCCCCTCTACTTTTGGAGAAACAGATTGCAAAAATGCAACGATGTCCATAATCTCTTGTGGAGTCATCCAGTTGTACGACGGCATTGGAAATGCTTTGCCGCTTTCAGGGGTATATTTTCCTGATAAATGCATCGCAGTGACCGGATCAAAAATAAAGTTTGCCAAATAGTTTTTGTCATAAATACGACCTGCACTACTCAAATCCGGTGGTACAACACCATACGATGCCGCAGCGTCTGCATTTGGCATAACCGCTGGATAACCTGCTTTATCAATCGCATGACAAGCAATACAATTTGCTTCAACCAATACTTTACCGTTTGCAGCGTTTCCGGCTAATTTAGTATCTACGTTTTTAAGATCTTTAAACGAGAAATCCGCCGGAGAAACTTCCGGATGCATAATATGGTGAGCGTATGGCTCGATACCATAATAAGTAATGCCGACAAGAGCGACAATAACTGCTAAAATTTTAAACTCTTTCATTATTTGCCCCCCACTTTTTTAGCTTCTGCTTTGGTAATAAACGGCAATGCTATAAACAATACCAAAAAGGTCATTGATGAAGCGAAACCTACCCATGCGTTTGCACCGGTTGGAGGCAATTTACCGTACACGGTCAAGACAATCAAATCTGCCATCAAGAACCAGAACCAATATTTGAAATACGGACGTTGATTTGCCGGTTTTACCATAGGAGAACGATCCAACCAAGGCAATACTAAGAAAATAGCATTCGCAAAACCAAACGCCATCAATCCTAAATCTTTACCGGATACACCTGCGATTTCAAAGAAGAATCCGCGTAATACTTCATAGCTCCACAAGAAATACCACTCAGGGTAGATGTGTGCCGGAGTTTTAAGACCGTCTGCTTTATCAAAGTTAACCGGATCCATTGCAAAGTCGTAATGGAAGAAAACCAAGTAAAAGAAGAACAACATAAAGAACCCGAGAACAAAGAAATCTTTTGACAAGAATACCGGCCAAAAAGGGACAACTTTAGACTCTTTTTTGTTTCCTGCAAGGTATTTTTCCGCTTCTTCATCGAAATCGAAAAACTCACCCTCTTCGTTATTAACGTGTGGGAATCGAAGTGCATAAAAGTGGAATACAATCGCACCAAGAATCGCCAACGGAATCAACAACACGTGAAGCATAAAGAAACGGGTCAACGTTGAATCGGAAACATAGAAGTTACCGCGAATCCAAACGACGAGTTCATCTCCAATAACAGGGATGCCACCGAAAATTTCAGTAATAACGTACGCTGCCCAGTATGACATTTGTCCCCATGGAAGCATGTATCCGCTGAACCCTTCCGCAGAGAAAAGCATGAACAAAAGCATACCTGAGACCCAAATCATCTCACGCCCTTTTTTATAAGAGCCGTAATAGATACCGGTAAACATATGAATGTAAATTACCAAGAAAACAACCGAAGCACCTACAGCGTGGATATGTCGGAATAACCAACCGTACGCTACTTCTTGCATGATGGTGTAGTTAACACTGTCAAACGCCATGTTAACATCTGGTTTGTAATACATTAAAAGGAAAATCCCTGATACTACCAAGAACGTAAACAATACGGTTAAAAGAACACCCATCGCCCACAAAAAGTTAATATTTTTCGGAATCCAATACTCTGTCATCATCACTTTTGCAAAGTTGACAACACCTAAACGTTGGTCAAACCACTCGAGCATCGAGTCTGCTTTTTTAAATTCTGCCATCTTATGCTCCCCCTGCTTTTGCCATCATAGCTTTGTATTCAGGACCTTCTTCACCCAAAACAAGCGTTACACCGTCAAGTTTAAATGGTGGAATATCCAACGGGCGAGGTGGAGGTCCGAATTTTTGAACGCCTGCATCGGTGAATTCACCACCGTGACATGCACATTTAAAGTCATGTTGGTCAGCACGATAGGCTGGAATACAGCCAAGGTGTGTACAAAGACCGATCATAACTGAAAAATAGTGATCACCGATTTTGACACTACGACCATCGGTCGGTTTCATATCAGCACTGTATTTGAGGATAAACACCGGTTTACCACGCCATACAGCAATCTCTAATTTATTAGCCTCTAAGGCTGACACGTCTACCGTAGTAAAACCGGCTGACATGACACTCGGGAGCGGGTCCCATGTCTTCTTCATCGCGATGAGCGAGGCAATTCCCCCGACAGCAGCGACTGCACCAAAAGCTTTACCAATAAAGCCTCTTCTGCTTTCATCCATCATAGTCATCTCACTTAATTTGGAAATTTAACTCCCTATCATAAGTTAAAAAGGTTTAAGTTTCTATAAATTGAAAGTTTTTCTTATGAATTCGATTACTTTAGTGTTACTTTTTTCTATTTTGTGATAATTATTTGATTGAGCGGTTTTAACCCCTTGCATAAGGCATTCTAGAGTCAATTCTTCGACTATCGGGATCGATAAAACTTTAAATAACGGGATAAAATCTGTAACATAATCAGGACGGTGGAGATAAATAGGCTTACCTCCACCGGCTAAGTTTTGGAGTACCGCTTGGGGTGATGAACTGATTAATAGTTCGCTTTTTCGAATTACTTCATCGTATTCTTCACATTCATAGATAACAGAAAAACTCTCTTTTAGACTCTTTTCATATCCGAGAAAATGGTAAAAACCCATCAGCAATTCGGCATTCAATGGTTTAAATACAGCTTGATTTTTTTCCAAATCTTTTTCGTAATCATCATCACCAAAAAAGAGTGCTAAAGGTATCGTTTTAGGAAGTGACTCAAAATAGCGCTCATTTATAACGGTCGCCTTACAAATCCCCTCCCCCTCCAAATACGGAGATATCAAAAACTCTTTATCATGTTTTGTATCTTCGGGATCATCGCTGATACGGATAAAAGCAGGGAAAAAAAGAGTCATATCGGCAAGCAATGTCGGATTTATCTCAGCAGAGTCAAAAATTATTCGATCACCGTGTTGGGCGATTTGTGGAATATTACGGACTAAATCAACCCCAACGGAACGCTTAATCCCATACTCTTTCGCTTCCGCCGCAATCCGAAAATCGGAGCAAAGCAAGGTAATATCGATCTCTTTTTGAAGCTCGTTGACGATAGCGACAGCACGGTGGAAACGATCCAATCCGATACGGTGTCCCGTGTGGACGTAATAAAAATAGCGCATATGTAGTTAATCCTTATTGTAATAGTTTATTTTACCCTATATATAGTTAAGCAACTTTCAAGTAAAAATGCAAAAACTATTTCTATTAAAAAGATTGAGAATGTATCGATATATTTTGATAATACGCCGAGTTATTTCAATTCTTATAAATGCCAGATTTAATATTTTTTTTAATGACATGGGCTACAATGAAAGTAGATCATAATCAAAACATAAAGGTTGCGTATGCATAGGAATGAAACCATTCTCGCTGTTGATGATAAAAAAGAGAATTTGGATGTATTGTTGGATATCTTGGAAGATTTTGATGTTATCCCGGTTACATGTGGACAAAAAGCTCTCGAAATTATCGAGCAGGAAACTATATCGCTGATATTGCTTGATATTGTGATGCCAAATATCGATGGGTATGAAGTGTGCAAGATACTAAAATCTCAACCTGCTACAAAAAATATACCGATTATATTTACAACTGCCAAAACTGATGAAGACAGCATTTCAAAAGCATTTCAATCCGGAGCCAATGATTATGTCAGCAAGCCTCTTAAGCGCAGCGAAGTAATCGCTCGAGTCCAAACCCAGATCAAGCTCAAAAAAACCATAGATGATCTTGAATATTTAGCATCAAGAGATACAATGACCGGCGTCTATAATCGACGAAAGTTCTTTGAGCTTTCAACGCCTATATTTGATCTATATGAAGAAAATCTATTTGTGTCTATGCTCGACATTGATCATTTTAAAAAGGTCAACGATAGTTTTGGGCATGATGCCGGAGATTTAGTTATTAAACTCGTAGCCAAAACAATATCTGAAATGCTTCCTGAAAACTCTATTTTTGCACGTATAGGTGGCGAAGAATTTGTTGCTGTTTGTATTGATGATTCTACAGATAGGATGACTCAGCTTTTTGAAAATATAAGAACTGCAATAGCATCATCAAGTGTTGACTATAATGGGCATGATATCAGTTTTACGATCAGCAACGGTGTAGCTCAAAAAAATCTTTCTATTCAATCTATCGATGAACTAATAAAGCAAGCCGATCTTGCTCTCTATGATGCAAAAAACAGTGGACGAAATAAAATTGTATTTAGGTAATAACATGGACAAAGATATTAGACAATACATAAAAGAACTTGAATACAGCGAATTGCGCCACAGGGTTTTATTTGAAGAAGCCGCGTCACCAGGTGTAGTATGGGGAGAAGGGTTTATTATCAATGATTGGAATAAACAATCTGAAAAGCTTTTTGGCTGGAACAGGGAAGAGGTTTTAGGACGAAACTTTCTGGAATTTCTCATACCTGAACAAAGTCATAATGATATACTCCAAAGTGCTGAAGAACTTTTTAGAACCAATAATATCCATACGATTAATGAAATTCTCACCAAAGAGGGCGAAACTATTATTTGTGAGTGGTACAGTTCCATCCTTCCTGCCAATAAAGACGGAAAGCAAGAAGTCGCTTCACTAGCGATAGACATTACCGAAAAACGGGCAATGGAAGAGGCGAGAGATAGAGAAAATCTTAAATATAAATCACTTCTCAAAGCATCTGCTGATGGTATTCATATCATCGACAATGAAGGGAGATTGATAGAATATAATGAATCTTTCTGTAAGATGCTTGGATATACCGCCGAAGAGATGTCTACCCTCAGCGTAAAAGATTGGGATCTTAAATGGAAGCCAATGAATTTTGTTGATGACCTACCTAGTAATCTCGAAGCATCTCCAACATTCGAGTCGTTTAATCTCTGCAAAGATGGAAGTATTATCACGGTAGAGATCAATGCAGCAATGGTAGAGGTTAACAATAAGCCGATGCTTCTTTGTGCATCGAGAAATATCACCCTTAGAAAAAAAGCCCAAGAAGAGTTGAAAAAATATGAAACTTTAATGCGGGCTTCAGGGGACGGTATCCATGTTCTAGATGTAGAGGGTAACTTAGTAGAAGCCAATGAAGCATTCTGCGATATGCTTGGCTATACCTATGAAGAGGCAATGCAGTTAAAAGTAAAAGATTGGGATGTTCACTATTCACCTGAAGAATCGATCAACCACATTCCGCAGCTTATTGGAACTTGTTCTACCTTTGAAACCCTCCAAAAGCGTAAAGATGGAAGCATAATCTCAGTTGAAATTAATGCAGTTGGTGTAGAAATTGGAAGCATGCCGATGCTATTTTGTGCAGCAAGGGATATTACAAGCCGTAAACTGACAGAAAAAGAGTTGCAAGAGGCTAAAGAGAAAGCCGAAGAGGCAACAAAGGCTAAATCGGAATTTTTAGCAAATATGAGTCATGAGATCCGTACACCGATGAATGCCATTATCGGGATGACTTATCTGATGAAAGATACCAATCTTGATGCTATGCAGCTCGATTATCTAAAAAAAATTGAAAGTGCTGCCAGCTCCCTTTTGGGAATTATTAATGACGTGCTTGATTTTAGTAAAATCGAAGCCGGCAAACTTGAGATGGAGAACATCGAATTTGATCTGCATGCAGTAATTGAAAATGTAGTGAACATTATAGAGCTAAAAATTCAGGAAAAAGAGTTGGAGTTTGTCGTCGGATACGATCACAATATGAATATGAATCTCTTCGGCGATCCTCTTAGACTTGGGCAAATCCTCATCAACTTGGCTACCAATGCAGTGAAATTCACCAATGAAGGCGAAATCGGCATCTACATCGAAAAAGTATCTCCAGGACGATTTCGTTTCAAAGTCAAAGACACCGGCATAGGACTCTCCAAAGAACAGGCTGACAAATTGTTTCGCTCCTTCACTCAGGCCGACAATACAACAACCCGTAGATTCGGAGGGACTGGTTTGGGGTTGGCAATCAGTAAAAAATTCGTTGAAATGATGGGTGGAGTGATCTGGGTTGAAAGCAATCTAGGCAAGGGAAGTGAATTTTTCTTTGAAGTAGACTTGATCGAAAATACCCCTAAGCAGCGAAGTTATGATAATTATGAACATAAAAACGTTCTGATTGTCGATGATACTCCATCATGGCAAATCATTATTTCCAAACTCCTCAAAAATTTTAATATCAACATTAGCGTTGCCAATAACGGAGAAGAGGCGTTATCGCTTATTTGTGAGGAATCACGCCATTTCGATCTGGTTTTAATGGATTGGAAGATGCCAAATATGGATGGTATTGAAACAACCAAGCTGTTAAAAAAACAATGTCAAAGCAATAGTGTGCCAACCGTGATTATGATTAGTGCCTATTCGGCTACCGACATTCTCAAAAAAGCAAAAGATGTCGGGATCGATATATTCTTGAAAAAACCTATCAACCCATCACTCTTATATAACATCATCGTCGGGATTTTTGGTGAGAAAGTTGCCAAAATGAACTGTGCAATCGATACTCCATCGCTTAAAACCCAGCTTTCTTCTCTGAAGGGGAGTGGAATATTGGTGGCTGAAGATAACGTCCTAAATCAAGAAGTGCTGACGGGGATGCTAAGACCCAGCGGGATCCTTGTAGATATAGCTTCCAATGGGATGGAAGCCGTAGAGATGTACAAATCCAAAAAAGGGTTTTATGAGCTTATCCTAATGGATATTCAAATGCCGATGATGGACGGTTATGAAGCGGCCAAAGCTCTACGGGATATGGGATGTGAAATACCTATTATTGCCCTTAGTGCAAACGCCATGAAGGAAGATGCCAATAGATCAAAGAAAGCGGGGATGAATGCCCATCTGAACAAACCGATCGATACGGAGAAACTGTTTGAATTGCTTTTAAAATTTATTTCCAAAAAAGTAGAAATAGCTCATGCTGAAGAAGATGTTTCTACTCAGACCATCCCTGAATTGCACTATTTAAACGTAAAAAAGGTTGTCCCTTCTACTATAAGTAGTATAACCCTGTATACGAATTTGGTACTAAAGTTTTCAGAACAGTATAAACACTTTAGACCATCTGAGCTTTCCCCTGATTTAAAAGATACATTGCATACCCTCAAAGGTCTAAGCGGTACTATCGGGGCAGAGCGTTTATATTGGCTTGCCCAAGAATTGGAAAAAGATCAAAATGAAGCCATAATTACTCAATTCACAGAAGAATTGGCACATGTTTGCGATGAAATCGAAACAAAATTTACAAAAGATGAAGTGAATTCAAACGATAAGCGGCAAGTCTCTAAAGAAGAAATCGAATCTCTGTTCGCTGAACTCAAAAAGACGATAGAGTCCAAACGTCCAAAAAGAATTCAACCGATATTAGCCCTATTTGAAACTATCGCTTTGGACCGTCAATCGCAAAAAACCTATGAAGAAGTAAAAAAATTGATTGCAGGGTATGAGTTTGATCGGGCATTGAGGGCTTTGCAATAAAAGTATTTAATGAAGCCTATTCTCAAACTTTAATGAACACATTATCAATCTTTAGTGGTCATTCTCGAACTTTTTTGCTTTTGACATGCAATTTTGATGTAAATATGGAGAATATCCAACGCCGCAGGGGTCATTCCGCTGATTTGCGATGCCGCCTGCAAGGTTGGAGGGTTAAAGGTGTTGAGTTTGCTCACGATCTCGTTGGAAAGTCCTGAGACGGATGAAAAATTAAAATTCTCAGGGATCGCGATGTGGAGCATCTTCGACATTCGCTCGATATCGTCACTTTGTTTCTCGACGTAGCGGGCGTATTTCGCCTCGATCAAAATCTGTTCTTGGATATACGGATCAAGTTCCGCGAAACTCGGAATCAGTTTTACCAATTTATCCAGTTCAAAACTTTTACGGGAAACGAGCTGAGTAGCGGTGAGTTTATCGGTGATATGTTCCTCATCGATAGAGGCTAAAAATGCCAAAAACTCTTTGTTCGGGGTATAGATCGTCTTTTCGAGAAGCTTTAACCCTTCCGCGATTTGGATACGTTTTGTCTCTATCCGCTCCATCTGAGCATCATCGATCAATCCTAAAGCGTGTCCGTAACGTCCCAAACGCAAGTCCGCCGTCTCTTCGCGGAGCAGTAACCGATATTCGGCACGGGAGGTAAACATACGATACGGCTCTTTTGTCCCTTTCGTCACCAAATCATCGATCAAGACCCCGATATAGGCTTCATCACGGCGTAAGATGAGGGGCTCTTTCCCTTGTAGCGACAATGCGGCGTTAATCCCCGCCATCATCCCCTGCGCGGCCGCCTCTTCGTACCCCGTCGTCCCGTTTATCTGCCCGGCACAATAGAGATTTTTGACTTTTTTCGTCTCCAACGTGTGTTTCAGCTCGGTCGGATCGACATAATCGTACTCGATCGCATATCCGTAACGGACGATTTTCGCATTCTCCATCCCATGCACCGATTGGATCATAGAACGCTGTACATCCGGTGGAAGCGAGGTAGACATACCGTTGATATAGCACTCGGTATTCTCCGCACTTTGAGGCTCGATAAAGAGGTGATGACGCTCTTTGTCGCGGAAACGGTTGATCTTGTCTTCGATACTCGGACAATAGCGCGGTCCTACCCCCTCGATCTGTCCCGTAAACAATGGCGCGCGGTGGAAGTTCCCCTCGATGAGGCTGTGAGTCTCTTCGTTGGTATAGGCGATGTAACACGGAAGCTGTTTTTTCGTCCGTGCAAACTCTGCTCGGTCGGTGCGAAAACTAAACGGATTAGGAAGTTCATCACCGTCTTGGATTTCCATGACACTAAAATCGATTGAAGAGCTGTCGATACGGGGGCACGTTCCCGTTTTGAGCCGTCCGACATTCAGCCCCGCTTCGCGGAGTGAGTCGGTAAGCCCCTTGGCAGGAAACTCGCCAAAACGACCTGACTCTTGAGTGATCTCGCCGATGTGAACAACACCGTTAAGAAATGTCCCCGTCGTCAAAATCACTTTTTTAGCACGGTACTCGTTGAGCAAATGGGTACGGACTCCGACGACAGCCCCCTCTTCGATCAGGAGAGCATTGACCGTCTCTTGAATCAATGACATGTTCGGTGTTGTCAAAATTTTATTGCGGGCAATGATGCGGTAGCGATCCATATCGATCTGCGCGCGGCTTCCGCGAACGGCAGGACCTTTGGTGATATTGAGGATACGAAACTGGATTCCCGCTTCATCGGTCAATAATCCCATCTCTCCGCCGAGCGCATCGAGTTCACGCACCAAATGCCCTTTAGCAAGTCCACCGACGGCTGGATTACAGCTCGTTGCCCCCACTTGTTCCGCTAAAATGGAGACCATCAGGGTATTTTGACCCATACGTGCGGAGGCGAGTGCAGCTTCGATTCCGGCGTGTCCTCCGCCGACGACGATAACGTCATAATTCATTATTACTTCTTTTTACGTAAATTATTAATGCAATTATAGCTTCCATTGTTGAAAGCTATAAAAATACAAAGGAAAAAGTGTCTACAATTAAGCAAAACTTTTAATGACGAGTGATTGCCATGAACAACGACAAAACCCTAACATTGGAAGAGATGCTGAAAAACTACAGCCCCGAACCTCTCGAATATGACCCTGAAATCGATGGGGGAGATGAACACCTCATCCGAGAAGAACTCCTCAAAAAGAAAGAGGAACTCAAAGACGTTGTAACGAAACTTAAAGAAAAACAGCGCGAAGCGAGAAAAGTACGTCGCTAAAGCACCCTTTGTTATAATCCCCTAAAAATTGAATAGGAATCTGTATGCTCCAAAGTGCCTTTGACGCTTTTAATGCCGAACGTTACGGAGAGGCACTTGAACTTTTTGAAACCCTCGCCCTTCAAAACAATCCTACCGCCCTCTCCTCATTGGGATATATGCACCAAAAGGGACTAGGGGTTGAGAGCTCACTGGAGCGCTCATTCCACCTCTATACCCAAGCCGCCGAACTGAACGAACCGACGGCGATTTATAATCTCGCCCTCATGTACGCCGATGGGGTTGTCGTCCCCCACGATCAGTTCAAAGCCTATGAGTTCCTCCTCCGTGCCGCGATCCTCGAATTTCCGCAAGCACAGTTTGAGACGGCTCTCGCATTGGAGCGGGGGTTAGGATGCCTCCAAAATTTCTCCGAAGCGGCATTTTGGTACGAAGAAGCAGCCAAACGGGGCAATGCCAACGCGTTTAATAACCTCGGTGTCCTCTACAAAGAGGGGCATGGGGTACCGCAAGATTATCCTAGAGCTTTTATCTGCTTCTCCCGCGCCGCAACTATGAACCTCGCTGAGGGGCAATTTAACCTCGGGTTGATGTACGATCAGGGACTCGGATGTGAGATGAACAACGACACGGCACTGGAGTGGTGCCGCAAAGCGGCGTATAACGGTCA
Organism: Sulfuricurvum sp.; assembly: GCF_019163035.1. Classification (GTDB taxonomy): domain Bacteria; phylum Campylobacterota; class Campylobacteria; order Campylobacterales; family Sulfurimonadaceae; genus Sulfuricurvum. Next base: position 79 of record NZ_JAFLKV010000105.1, on the reverse strand, counting down.
CGAAAAAGCAAAAAATATTATCCATTCTTTGCAAGAAGAGGGTAAAATAGTCTTTTAATAAAGGGGTTAGATGTTTACA
>NZ_JAFLKV010000025.1:13529-22853 GCF_019163035.1 Sulfuricurvum sp. | reverse complement strand
GGAGCGGTACGTGAAAGCTCCATTGAGATACCGTTGGCTTTATCGACATGGACGCGGCGCACGATAGCGCTTACAACATCACCGACTTTGAATTTTTCACCCTTGATACGGCTTTTCATCGGCAATACAGCACGAATCTCATCGATTTCGATGGTGGTGTTTTGATCCCCGTCTACACGTGTTACACGACCGGAGACGATGCAGTTAATTTTGCTTTTGTATTTATCATAGAGTTCATTTTCCACGAGGCGTTGGATATGAAACTCGATTTCTCGGTGGAGTGTCGCAAATGCACTTCGTCCGTAGCTCTCAATATCGTGTTCCATTTGGAGCTGATCACCGATTTCCGCTTCGTCATCGATCTCTAATGCAGCGGTAATTCCCATATAAGCACCTGTTTCCTCACCCTCTAATTCGGGTGCGTCATCCGCCATAACGGTGATAATCTGGCGTAGTTTGACTGCTTTGGTACGATCATCAATATCCGCCTCAAAAGCGAAGGTCGGGTTAATAATTCGTTTTGCCGTTTGGATAAATGAGGTTTTGATCGCCTCTTGGACATTTTCGCGGCTAAGCCCTTTTTCGTTGGCGATTGAATCAATAATATCTAACATATTTTCCATAGGACTATCCTCTTGATAATTGGTAACTCATAAAAAATTGATTGTTACGGGAAAGCTTTTTTATGAAGGATGGGTATTATACATAAATTTCTCTTAATAGGATATTTATCATAGCCCCGCTATAATCCCCCTAATATCAAGAACTCTATAAAAGGGAAATGCAATGGAACTCAAACTCGCCCGTAGCGAACAAGACACCAAACCTCGTAAAATCGATCTCAAAAAAATCACGGAAATGGTAGAAAAAAGTAACTCTTCTATCATTTATTTTGATCGTGAAAATTCACACAAAGATCTCCTCGCACTTCAAGATCACTTCGAGGGTGAAGGGAAAAGTTTTTACATGCGTGAAGTTAAATACGGACTTTCAGCTAACGAGTACATGTACGAAGTACATATTTTATAGTCTGAATGTCTAAGAAACTTTTTATCGAGACGCTCGGTTGCGCGATGAATGTGCGCGATTCTGAGCACATGATCGCGGAGCTAAACGCTCATGAAGGGTATGAACTTACCGACGATGCAGCGTCTGCCGACCTGATCCTCATCAACACCTGCTCCGTCCGTGAAAAACCGGTACATAAACTCTTCTCCGAACTCGGTGTCTTTAACAAACTCAAAAAACCCTCTGCTAAAATCGGTGTATGCGGGTGTACAGCGTCCCATTTGGGTAAAGAGATTATCAAGCGTGCCCCGTATGTAAACTTCGTCCTCGGTGCCCGTAATGTCTCTAAGATTGCAGATGTTCTCCACAGAGATAAAGCGGTAGAGATCGAGATCGATTACGACGAATCACAGTTTGCGTTTAAAGATTTCCGAAGCAGCCCTTACAAAGCCTATATCAATATCTCCATCGGATGTGACAAACAATGTACCTTTTGTATCGTCCCGAAAACTCGTGGAGATGAGATCTCTATACCGCCTGATTTGATTGTTGCTGAAGCACGCAAAGCGGTAGAGAACGGAGCACGTGAGGTTTTCTTACTCGGTCAAAATGTCAATCATTACGGTCGTCGTTTACCGAATGAAAAGATTAATTTCACTGAACTTCTTCGCCGTGTGAGTGCGGTGGAGGGGTTGGAGCGTATCCGTTTTACCTCTCCCCATCCGCTCCACATGGATGATGAATTTATCGAAGAATTTGCCCGCAATCCGAAAATTTGTAAATCGATGCACATGCCGCTTCAAAGCGGATCGAGCGAGATTCTGAAAGCGATGAAGCGTGGATATACCAAGGAGTGGTTTCTTAACCGTGCCCGAAAACTGCGGGAGATGGTTCCTGATGTGAGTATCAGTACCGATATTATCGTCGCATTTCCGGGTGAAAGTGATGCGGATTTCGAAGAGACTATGGATGTTTTGAATCAGGTGCGTTTTGAGCAGCTGTTTAGTTTTAAATACTCTCCGCGACCGTTGACGGAGGCAGAAAAAATGGAAGAGGTCGATTCTGAGGTAGGATCGATGCGTCTCAGTAGACTTCAAGCTCGTCATGATGAGATACTCGATGAAATGAAAGCAACCAATCTGGGTAAAGTCGTTGAGGTTTATTTTGAAGAGTTACGCGATGATGGGCACGTTGCCGGTCGCAGTGATAATAATCTTGGGATTAAAGTCAAAGGCTCTGAAGAGTGGCTGGGTAAAATCGCACGGGTTAAAATTACGGAAGTTTCTCGTACCGTCCAATACGGAGAGATCATTGCGTAAAGCATTTCTTCGTAAACTTGCCCTTTGGCTTATCCCTCCGATAGGGACTCTTCTGATACGTCTACTCTACCTAACCAATCGTAAACGCTTTCATCTGCCCAATGTGATTCCATCGGAGCCTGTTATTTTTGCTTTTTGGCATGGTGATTTACTCATGCAACCTTATCTCTACTATCAGTTTCGTAAAATTCCTAAAGCAAAAGTCCTGATATCGGATCATTTTGACGGTCAGATTATCGCCAGTATTATGCGCTATTTTAAACTGGGGACAATTCACGGCTCAACGACGCGCGGTGGAGCTAAAGTACTGATACAAGGGCTCAAATCTCTTAGCGATGGGTATGATATCGGTATCACCCCCGATGGTCCAAAAGGACCTCGTCATCAGATGAGTGACGGTGTTGTGGTTATGGCGCAAAAGCGTAAGAGCAAAGTGATTGTTTACAGTTGTGTCCCCTCAAAATTTTGGCAATTACCCAGCTGGGATCACTTTAGTGTTCCAAAACCATTCGGGACACTTGATTTTTACGCTTCCGAACCGATCGATTTAGAGGGATTAGAGACGGAAGAGGCAAAAGAACTTATTAAAGCAAAGCTTATGGAACATGCTCTATAGAGGCAAAGAGGAATTTTTAAAATACCTCGACTCCATACGGGGGTATTCATCGCTGACGATACGCAGTTATCATGATGCAATCGATGAGATGATAAAGAGTGCTGAAATCACAGAATCTGAAGATACTCTCTCGATAAATCTCATGCCCTTACGTCTAAAAATAGCCCATTTGAAAGCCAAATCGATTGCGCTTAAACTCAGTGCTATCCGTAGTTTTATCAAGTATCTTCGTGATAATGGAAGGGTGGTTGAACTTAGAGGAGATGAGAGTATAAAAGTCCCTAAAACTCTCCCGAAACCTCTTACTCATGAGCAAATCACCCATGTTCTGCAATACGCTGATCCCAAAGAGGCATTAGCTATTACTCTACTTTATACGATGGGGCTTCGTATTTCGGAACTCACCCATTTACGGCTGTGTGACATGGAAAACAACTGGTCACGTATTTACGGGAAAGGGTCAAAAGAGCGTGATGTTCCTATGCTCGAACATATCAGCGCTCAGGTGAGAAATTACCATCTAGATAACCCCTCACTGGAGTACATTTTTGAGAATAAAGGTGAAAAATTAAGCGAAAATAGTCTAAGATATACCATTATTAAGGCATTCGCAAAGGTTGGACTCAAAGTGACCCCTCATCAATTGCGTCATACGTATGCAACCGAATTGTTAAACAATGGAGCACGTATTGCCGATGTTAGCGAATTATTAGGTCATGCTAGCATGGCAACGACTCAGATTTACACCAAATTAGCGAACGCTTTGAAAATGGAGCATTACCATCAAGCGCATCCATTATGTCAAACTCATGAGGGTACTAAGTGATAGAGCGGTTTTATCGAAAAATATTCATCGCTATTGTCCATGATGGAGGTGCTCACGATATTCGTGTGGTTGCTAAAAAGCAAAAAAAACTCCTTTATAAAGAGAGCAGGCATTTCGAAGGGGAATCATCATTAAAAGACACCTTTTTATTTCTTCGTAAATATTTTGAAGAATCTCCATTGCATTATGTTGCATTACTAAATCCACAGCACAAGCAAGGAGCACTACCTGGATGTTCACATCATAGTGTAGAGGACTTGGAAGATATAAGTGGGGCGAAAACACTTTGCCGAAATGAAAAATGGCTTTTATACAGCTCTCTTCGTGAACTCGATGCTCTTCAAGAAGAGTATAAAAAGATTGGTCTAGATTTTATTTTTTCCCCTTTCTCCATATTGGAACATTTTTTTGCTGATAAAATACAAGGGGGATTTGCCCTTTATGCTCTGGCATTAAAAGATTCGTTTAGTGTTGCTGTTTTTGAAAATGGAAAGTTAGAATATGCTCATTACTATCCTACTCATGAAAAAAATGCAATATCCCTCGAAGATGAAACCAATACTAATGCTAATGAATTTTCTGTTGGTATTAGGGAAGTGGATGAGAGTGAAAGAAGTATAAGCCTTGATGATATAGAGTCATTAGATGATTTAGATATCCTAGATGAGCTCGATAATTTGAGCAATATAGAAGATTTGGACAGTCTTGACGAAATTGCTGAGTTCACGGAAGATGAAGAAACTTTTGAAGAGAAGCGTAAGGAATCATCCCATGGGGATGAAATCAAACAGCAGATGGATCGGTTTAATAATGACTATTATCGATTTGAGCTGATACAACGTACTCTCATTCGGTTTTATGGGGGAACGCATTGTAATGATCGTTTTGTAGAGACGGTTTATATTGCGGATGGATACGGGAGTGGTACGGAACTAAAGCGTTATCTTGAAGAAGAGTTGTTTTTGAATGTACTAATTCGCCATATTGATGTAGCCGATGAGGTGATTGCACTCTCTATGCTCGAAGAGGAGGCTCTGTGAAGCACAGTTTTATAGCCCCACGAGCAAAACGGCTAATCAGTGGTGAACTACGGCTAGTCCTGTTCTTTTTTACGGTCACTATTGCTATGGTTGTCGGAACGTATCTCTTTTTGGGATATAAAACGTATGATTTTCTCAATGAACGCAAGAACGTAGCACAAAAAGAAGAAGCACTAAAACACTCAATCGCTCAGATGGAAGAAGAGACAAAGGTTATTGAAGGGGAAGCAAAAATAGTGGAACAAGTGACTACGGACAACACGGTAATGAAAGAGAGCATACGGAATCTTTTTGATCTGGTACCCGAAGATATCACTCTCTCACGTGCGGAATTAGAGGAAAAAGCATTAATTTTGTATGGCACCACCCCCAATAAAGAGAGCTATGAGTATATGCTTCATGCACCGTTACGTTCAATTTTCAATCGTACCTATACAAGTTTTTATCCGATTGAAAATGGTTGGTATCGTTTTGTATCCTCCAATTATCTCGAAGAAGAGACGCTAAAAGAGGGTGAAGAATGAATCGTCAAACACTGTTTGTAGTAATTTTGTCTCTTCTTTTATTAATCGGAGTGGTCGGTTTTTCTTTTTTATTTTTAATTCCAAAAGGTAAAGAGTACCGATCTCTCCGCTTGGAGAGTAAAAAAGAGTTTCAGCAACTTGAATTGACTCAAAATCGGTATGATAATATTCATAACCGTTTAGAAGATCTTAAACATGAGCATCGTCATACGATCGGTGCGTTTGATAAACCTTTTAATCCCGGTCGATTTGAACACCTCTATAAAAAAGAATTTACCGATCTTTATTTAACCGAAATGACAACATTGGAGGGCAATGGAACATTTAAAGTCTATGAAGTCAATGCTACGTCTAAAATTACCTCACCGCAAAGCTTTTATACCTTTTTAGAAAATATCAATAAAAGCGAATGGGTGATCGGAGTTAATTTTCCCGTCCATTTTGAGCGAGATGGAGATCAAATACGCTCAAGCTTTACCATGAAAGTCCATAATAAACCAGCGGACCAAGAGCACCCAATAAAAGAGAAAGAAAAGAAGAGCGAAAAGAGAGAGAAAAATAAAGAAGTTGTTCATGAAAAACCTGAAGTGATATCACCGTTCATGCCGCACAAAAAAGTTGAAGCAAATGCTTCAGCACACCATTAATAGAAATTAGTTCATCTCTTTGGCCCGTTCATGTGCTGCGCGTATCGCTTCCATACAGCCTTCACGTACTTTTCCTTTTTCGAGTGCACCGTATCCTGCTGCAGTGGTTCCTCCTGGACTCATGACATTATCTTTTAAGAGCGCAGGATGAGTGGCTTGGATCAGTTTCCCGAAACCTTCAAATAACCCCCGCATCAAAATCATGGCATCATCACGCTTTAATCCCTCGCGTACTGCTCCATCGCAGAACGCTTCAGCTATGAGAGCCAGATAGGCAGGGCCGCTTCCGGCTAAGGCAGTGGCAATATCAAGCTCTTTTTCACTGTTGAACCAGAGTGTTTTTCCGATAGTTCCAAAAAGGGAAATAGCATGGTCAGCAATAGTATGATCACCTACTAAAGAGGTCATAGAGGCACCTACTTCGGCGGCGAGATTAGGCATTGCACGACAATAAGAGTGTGCTGATATAGTGCGAAGAGAGGAAAGAGGCGTGCCGGCTAAAACCGAATAAAGTGCTTGTGCTGTCCCTTTTAGATGCGGTGCTACTTCGCCTAGATTGGCAGGTTTAACACAAATAACAACGATTTTGTTGGTAATATCGGCATCGCCATAGAGGGTCTTTTTAATCGGGGTATTGAGGGTGTTTTCAAACTCCTCCAGTGCATTGATACTACGTCCGATCACTTCGATAGTATGGGTTTTACAAAGTCCTTTTGCTAAAGCCAAGGCCATTTTACCGTTACCGATAAAAGTGACTGATTTAGGCATTGGATGGACTTTTAAGATAGTTGCTGATCGGTTCGGAAATCCCGAAATCAGCACGATTGTCAACAATGATTTGAGCCATGCTTTGATTATCAGTATTGAAAATCAAAGGGGCGACAAAGTTGATTGTTGATTTCTCAATTGGTGTTTGCAAAATCATGATGTTATAGATAAGCAAATTACTTTCAGGGGTAATCCCCATCAATGCTTGTAGTGATGAGGGGATGTCGAAAGAATACTCGCGAAGAGTAAACGGGTTGATCAGGGTAAAGGATGGACCATCCCCTATGCTTTCAAGACGTAAAAAAATTTCATCAATTTTTTGAAGTTCCATTTTGGAGACTGCTTCGAAACCGAGTAAGGGAAGCTTTAAATCAAACTGCATAACTACCTTCTTTTGTCATTAATAGTCTGATTTTAACACACCAAACTAAAAAGTTTCAACAATAAGCAGGGGGTGTTTAATCTCTTTACGGTAAAATAGTCAATAATTTCAAAATAGTGTAGGTTTTATCAATGATTAGAACATGGTTAATGGCAGTCAGCGTACTCATTCTTCTGAGCGGATGCGGTAAAGATCTCGAAGAGTTTAATAAACCAGCAGAATATTGGTATGAAAAAATGGTTACGGCTGTTTCTAACGGCAATCTTGAAAAAGCGGACAGCTATTTTAGTTCACTTCAAAGTGAACATATCAGTTCACCTTTTCTTTCGGAAGCGACGATGATTATGGCGCAAGCGCACATGGCGCACGAAGAGTATTTGTTAGCGGAACATTTTTTGGATGAGTATATACGTCGTTATGCAACTCCTGAAGGTCGTGAATACGCCGAATTTTTAAAAATTAAAGCTAAATTTTTAGCCCTACCAAATCCGGGGCGAGATCAAGGGTTGATCGATGAAACGCTTCGCAGTGTTGATACCTTTAAGGGGAGTTATCCTTACTCTACTTATTTGCCATTGGTTCACTCGATGGAGACACAATTGCAACTTGCTCGCGGAGTGTTAAACGAGCAAATCGCACAGCTGTATGAGCGTTTGGGTAAGCCAAAAGGCTCAGCCTATTATCGCTCAATCGCACCGGTAAGTTGGATCGATCCCTCAGAAGTTGTGCAAGCAGAGGTTTCATGGTATCGAGAGATGTTTGAGGGAGATGGCACTAGTAGCTGGTACGATTTTATGATTCCGCAAACGCGTAGCGTTATTTCGATGGATGATAACATCACAATGCAAGCACCTAAAAAAGATTCAAGTGAAAGCTGGTATGACTTTTTAATTCCTAATTTTTAAAAAGAGTCTATAATCCAACTGAATTTTAATGTATAAGGTTTTTTGAATATGCAACTTAGTAATTACAGCTCCTTCCCAACCACATTACCGGTGATTGCGGAAGATGAGCTTTTTTTATACCCGTTTATGATTTCCCCACTCTTTTTAAATGATGAAAAAAACATTGCCGCAGCTGCCGCAGCAATTGAAAATAACTCATTGGTGATTGTTTGTCCGGTCAAATCCGACCATGAGGGAGAGCGTGAAGGTGATGCGATTTACGATGCCGGAGTAATCGGATCTATCATGCGTAAAGTCGTTTTGCCCGATGGTCGTATCAAAGTATTATTCCAAGGGCTTGCTCGTGGACATATCATGAATATGGTGCACGATAATCCTCTCCGCGCTCATGTCGATTTGATCTCATCGCTTGAGGTGAATGAGCTGAAAATGGATGCCATATTGGAAGTATTGCGGGAAAAAGTACGCGCCCTTTCGCAGGTAAGCAACTATTTCCCACCCGATCTGCTCCGAACCATCGAAGAGAACCATGAATATAACCGTATTGTTGATCTTATTTGTAGCTCGATCAAGATCAAAAAAGAGAACGCTTATAAACTTTTTATCGAGCGCGATCCTGAGAAACGGTTCTTGATGTTGATCGATGAGTTGATTGAAGAGACGGAATCTTCCAAACTTCAAAAAGAGATTCGTTCAAAAGTACACACTCGTATTGAGAAGGTTAACAAAGAATATTTCCTCAAAGAACAGCTTAAACAGATCCAAAAAGAGCTTGGAACGGACACCCATCGTGATGAAGAGATCGAAGAGTTTCGTAAAAAGCTCGATGCCAAAAAAGATAAAATGCATCCGGATGCCTATAAAGAGATAAATAAACAACTAGAGCGTTTCGCACGAATGCACCCTGATAGTGCCGATGCGGGGATGATCCAAACGTATCTGGAATGGGTGCTTGAAATCCCCTACGGCGAGGAAGCGAAAAAAGCGCTGAACATTCACGATGTCGAAAATCAGCTCAACAAAGACCACTTTTCACTAAAAAAACCGAAAGAACGAATTTTGGAATATTTCTCGGTGAAAGAGTTGTTGGAACTGCGCGGTATCGCCGATAAAGAGGGGCGCGGTGCGATCCTCTGTTTCGCGGGTCCTCCGGGGGTCGGTAAAACCTCCCTTGCCAACTCTATCGCAACTGCGCTCAAGCGTCCGCTTGTCCGTATCGCACTCGGCGGGTTGGAAGATGTAAACGAATTGCGCGGACACCGTCGTACCTATATCGGTGCGATGCCGGG
>NZ_JAFLKV010000025.1:7953-13429 GCF_019163035.1 Sulfuricurvum sp. | reverse complement strand
GGTGATGTGTTGAAAATCGAAGCGATCCGTATCAACGGCAAAGGGGTGTTGCAACTCACGGGAAGTTTGGGGGATGTGATGAAAGAATCAGCCCGAATTGCCCTTTCGGTGGTGAAAACCTTGATCGATGAGGGGAAACTTACGGTAGACCACTCGATTATCCCCCATTCTCCTGCGGAGCGTGAAAGTGATACACCGCTGGAAGCGAGTGAGGTGTATAAACGCTTTGATCTGCATCTTCATGTTCCAGATGGAGCCACCCCAAAAGACGGACCAAGTGCGGGGATCGCAATGTCAACCGTTATCGCATCGATTTTAGCTAACAAAAAAGTGCGTGCCGATATCGCCATGACGGGTGAAGTTTCTCTGACGGGGAATGTCCTCCCTATCGGCGGGCTCAAAGAGAAACTGATCGCCGCACACCGAGCGGGGATGAAGCTTGCCCTTATCCCGCAGAAAAATTATGATCGTGATTTGAGTGATATTCCCGATGAGGTCAAAGCCGCTATCGAGATTATCGGAGTCAGTCGAATCGAAGAGGTGTTGGAGCGCCTTTTAATCGACGCATAATACTCCAAGCTTCGGGTGAGCCGTAAAGGTACCCCCGCAGTTTGGTTCCCACTTTTAAACCTCTGCATTCCTCCCGAAACCCTTTATCCATTACGACATTATGCTCATACGGAGCGATAAACGTGTAATTATCCTCTATGGATACTACCGTATGACGACTGATTATATGTTCACCGCCACATTTTAATGCCTCTTTGTCATGTTGGCTGAGGAGATAACCTCTATGTTTGAAAAAGGCATCGATTCCATACACTAATGATCGTATATTGGCGGGATTAGGAGCGTATGAAAAGGTATCTAAGGTTATGAATTCCATCGATTCAATCAACGATTCATTATCCTCTTCGAGGTAGCGAAAACTGCGGCGGATAGCATCGCGGTAATCTCGCATCATCGGGGCGCTGTAGCGGTGGCGAAAAAAGTTGCGGGTATAGCGCTCATCGGCATTGCTCTGATCGATATGGTGAGGGATGTTATGTTCTGCAAGATACGCTTCGATAGAGTCGCGATCCCATTCGAGAAGAGGACGGAGTATCTCTATCTCGTCTCGTCTATCATGGGAACGGATACCGAGCATTTCAGGAAGACCTGATCCACGGCATATTTGCATCATCAGCCATTCCAGTCGGTCATTGAGTTGATGGGCGGTGAGGAGATAGCGGTAGCTGTGCTTTTTCATCAGATAACTGAAAAAGCGGTATCGCTCTTCGCGGGCACGGTGTTCGAAATTGACCCCACCTAATCGGCACGAGTGGGTATAACAGCTAAGTCCATGTGTGAGGGCAAGCGCCTCAGCACTTTGCTCTTCATCATCGCTTGACGCTCTTGTATGATAGTTGACATGGGCGATATCAAATGCAATATTGTGTTCGATGAGGAGATGGAAGAGGGCGGTAGAATCAACCCCTCCCGAGAATGCGAGTAGGACGCGTCCTTTTTTTAATAGATCAAGGTGGAGAAGATCAGACATTTAAAAAACTTAATATAGTAGTCTTAAATTGTTCAACTTCTGTCAATTTTTTGGAGATTAAGAAGTCAAAAATATCTTCTTTTGATTTTAATTGTTCTCGAATAATGACTTTGTAAAATGTTTTTTCTTTGGCTGATTCTAAATTATACTTTTTTGTTTCTTCTGGAGTAAAAGTTATGAATGCACCTTGTTTGATATAACCATATAAATCTTTTTCGATACTTTCATAGGGCAAAAATAAAATATTATTTTTTCCAAAATGTGCCTCTTTTACATCTCCATCTAAAACACTAATAACATTTTCTGATTGACTAAAAATCTGTTTTATGTGATTTCTTTCCATAAGTTTCACAACGTTGTCAGCTCCACCTATTGGTAAGATAATGTATTTTGCAAAAATTTTCTCTTCCCTTAAAATATATTCAATGAACTCTTTTAATACATCATCTTCTACTAAAAAATATTTGTCATAATCGACAAATCCGTATAAAAGACTTTTTATATAGTTGTATGATTTGTTTTCCAATGTACACATTCCATTGTCGAGTTCCATATAATAGAGCTCATCGCTTTGAAGTGTTTTCATTAATCCTAAAGAATGGGTTGTAAATAAAAGATTGATTTCGTATTGAGAAGCCATGGTTCTTAGTTTTTCGATTAGCCGAACTTGTGCCATCGCATCCAGAGAAATATCGATCTCGTCGATTGCGATAAGCTTACAACGACTTTGAATTAATTTGTAAATACTAATAATAAAATATTCACCGGAACTTAGATAATCTTCTCGAATATAGTAGTTATCAGGCAAAACGATTGCATAATATTTTTTCTTTCGTAGTTCTAATTCTACAAGATTATCGAATCGGTTTGTATCATAGATAAAATTTAACAATTCTATGAGTTCGGTTGGCTTATTGAATTGGTGAGAAATAATCCCTCTTCTTATATCCTGATCAATTTCACTTAATCTTTGAAATTGTTTAAAACGTTCTCCGAAAGGAATCGGCAGTTCAACATTGATATTCTTTTGAATAGTTTCTTCAATACTTCCCTTAAAGTCTAAGGTTTCAACGAGGGGATTGTAGTTAAAAATATAGTTATTATCTTGATTGATCGTATATATGATTTGACTGCTAGTATGAAAAATATGTTTGTTTGAAGTATTGGCGAAGGTATTAGAGGTAATCAGGTTTTGGATTGCTTTGAAAAGAAGGGTCTTCCCTACTCCATTTTTTCCGGCAATCGCCTTTAATTTGTTTTCACTCAAGTCTAATTCAAAAGGGAAATTTTTTATGTGTTGAACATTTGTGATTTCGACTTTAAAATGTAACATTGTGAATATCCCTATGAGTAAACGAATTGACTATGAAGCTTCCGTATCTCTTTTTCAATTTAGCTATATAATAGCTATCTACAGCATTTATATGGCTGAGTAGTCCTGAAACTTTATCAATATTTGATGAGAATTTTTTTAAAAAGTAATCTCTAAATTTTTCTTTATCGGTCAAATAAAAGTGTAAAAGTATTTCTACTTCTTTTTTTAAATTCTTGTCAACTGTTACATATCCTTGTGGAGTTATGATTAGTCCTAAAAGTGCTATTTTTGAACCTCGCTGTTGAATCCGTGTTTTTGATTCGTTTAGCGTAAATGTTTCAAACCCTAAATGAATAAACATATCATTAATAATTGGGAGAACTTTTGTGAGAGACTCTTTCGTTTCAGAAGAAAAAATAAAATCATCTGAATATCTCGTATAAATAATCTCATTTCGAAGACAATAACTTTGTAGAGCGCTATCTAAATCAAAAAGATAGCCATTACTAATAGCTGGTGATGTTGGAGCTCCTACGGGCAAGATACTGTTGTAGGTGACTATATTCATAATAGTATCAATGTGTTTTTCTATATCACTAGGAAGAATTAAAAAGTTATTTTTATTATCTAAAATAAGTTTTTTCAACTTACTTGTATTTATATTGGCAAAAAAAGATTTTATATCTGTATTTAAAACGTATTTACTGTTTTTATGAGGAGAAATAGCATCTTGCGCATTTACCCCTTTACGATACGAGAAAACAACATCTTGATTAAGTGGCAACAATTCAAATAGGAACAAATTGAGAAATTTTTGGAAATCTTTTAATTTTTTCGATGGAGAAAATGTATTTTTAGAATAAAAAATTTCCGTATAATGTTCATTGGTAAGAATGGATAAAAAATCATCAAACTGATAACGCGTATGAAAATAAGAGACGAAAGCATTTTGAAGAGAGGTTTGAGTCACTGAGCACCTTTTACAAAGGGCAAATAATGCCCTTGCATTAGTAAATAAAGCACCTTAGAGGATTAAGCATTTAGACTGAAGATACTTCAAGTCACTCAATCATAAAAGCAATTATATCTTTTTTTGTCTTTAAAGTGTTAATAATATCACACATGAGCTATTACGGTTGCCAGAGGCCGTTTTTCGGCGAGTTCTGTGATGCGAGCACGGTAGATTGTTCCAAAAGAGAGTTCACCTTCAATCTCACGGTCGTTGACGTAGAGTTCACCGTCTACCTCAGGTGCCCAGTTCAGTGCACGTGCGCTGAGAAGGAATTCATGCTCTTCGCTCTCACCGTCGATCACGAGTAAAATCTCACTTCCTACGAGTTTAGCGAGGCTCGCTTCTTCGACTTTGGTGGCGATTTTCCCCAGTTTTTTGGCACGGGCATTGATCGTCTTGGTGGGGATTTTGTCCTCCATCGTATAAGCACTGGTTCCCTCTTCATCGGAGTAGCCAAAAACATTGAGGCGATCAAATCCGAAACTCTCAGCAAACTCCGCCATCTCTTCGAACATGGCTTCAGACTCTTGCGGATGACCGACGATGAAGCTGGTACGGATAAACGCATTTGGTAACGCTTTCATCGCATTGAGGAGTTCTAAGGTTTTCGCTTTTCCAAATCCGCGCTTCATGATACGGAGCATATCGTCGTTGATATGTTGGATCGGCATATCGAAATAGTTATGGAAAATTTTTGAATCACCGATCGATTTAATGAGTTTTAAGGTTGTCGTGGACGGGTAGAGATAAAGGATACGGGCACTTTTGACCCCGTCGATCAGTTCGATCCGCTTGATGAGGTGGATTAGACCATCTTGTATGTTTTGATCGCGCAGATAAGAGCTGGAGTCTTGGGAGACGAAGCTAAAATCATAGTACCCTTTGGCAACGAGCCCTTCAACCTCATGCGCGATACTCTCTAAATCGCGTGAGTGAAGTTTCCCTTTAAACGAGGGGATAGCGCAGAAACTGCACACTTGGTTGCACCCCTCGCTGAGTTTGACATAGGCGTGATAAGATGAACCAGTTACGACCCGTTCAGCACCGTCGATAAGATAAACCTCTGGGGTAAAACGGCTTTGTTTTGCGGCTAGGAGTTCGTCGATTTTGTCGTAATCACCGACGCCGGTAAAGATGTCGACTTCTTTAAGCTCTTTGGATAATTCCTCTTTGTACCGCTCAGAGAGACATCCCGCCATGACGAGAACCGAATTGCTCTTACGTCCCGCATCGAGGTTAAAGATGGTATTGAGCGACTCTTGTTTCGCCGCATCGATAAATCCGCAGGTATTGACGATGATAACATCCGCTTCTTCGCTCGCATCGGTCATTTCAAAATCTTTGAGTCGTCCGAGCATCACCTCGGTATCAACGAGATTTTTGGTGCAGCCGAGGGAAACGATATGAAGTTTTTTGGACATTTTTAGCCTTGAAAATAGTGTAATGATATTATAGCCAATCATTTTTTGGCTACACTTTCAAGATGAGATATATAATCGTCCTTTTAGCTTTAATCCCCTTGATATTTATGGGTGTCATCTTTCTCTACGGATCAGGTATGGTCTGGTTTGATGAGGGAGTGGTGTGGTTGGAGAATGCTTTTAGCTTT
>NZ_JAFLKV010000025.1:2368-7853 GCF_019163035.1 Sulfuricurvum sp. | reverse complement strand
CAAATCGTGGTATAAATTTCTCTACATCGGGATCGTTTTGGTCATTATCCACCTTTTACTCGGGTACCGTACGTTAGAGATGGGCCATATAGTGGCGATTTCACTGTTGAGTCTCGGTTTGGCGCTTCGGCTCATTAAGCGCTAAATGAAACACTACGATCTCATTATCCTCGGAGCTGGGGCGAGCGGGCTGATGTGCGCGGCGCAGTTGCGTCAAAACAGCTCCCTCTCGGTTGGCATCATTGAGGGGAATAACCGACCTGCACTCAAACTCAAAGCCTCCGGCGGGGGTAAATGCAACCTTACCAATGTAGAGGTGGACGAGAGCCATTATCTCGGGGATGAAACTCTCGTTAAGTCGGCCCTAGCTGTATTTACTCAACGTCAGCTTTTGGACTATTTTCGAGATGGCGGTTTGCGTCCGGTAATCCGAAAAGAGCGATACTATTTTTGTCCGAAAAGCTCTGATGAGGTGATTTCTATTTTGATAGGGAAAGCAAACGGCTGTGATTTGCTCTTGGGGCATAAAATCCTCTCCGTAGAGGGGAAATCCCCTTTTGTCATTACCACCGATAAAGGAAAATTCAGCGCTAAAAACGTTGTTGTCGCAACCGGAGGAGCGAGCTACAAAGAGCTCGGTGCAAGCGATATCGGGTTGAGAATCGCCCAAAGCTACGGGATCAAAACGGTACCGTTTTCCCCTGCACTGGTAGGACTGACACTGCAACCCAAAGAGTTTTGGATGAAAGAGCTCAGCGGGATCAGTTTTCCCGCCCGCATCCATGTGGCAGGAAAGAGCCTCGATGAAGATTTGCTTTTTGCCCACCGTGGCATCAGCGGTCTGGTCGTCCTCTCCGCATCGCTCTATTGGCATCGAGGGGAGATCGTGATCGATTTTGTCCCCGATTTTGATCTGAATACCCTGAAATATGAGAAAAAGAGCATCTCCACTGCGATTCCTCTGCCTAAACGTTTTATGAAAGCGTTTTTGGACGCAGTTGGGCTGGAGGACAAAGCGTGCAATCGATTAAATGCGGATGAGTGGGAAAAGCTTTTACGTATTCGCAATTATGCGATGGCCCCCTCAGGGACATTCGGTCTCTCCAAAGCCGAAGCGTGTCGCGGCGGGGTTGCGTGTGAGGAGATTAACCCCTCTACGATGGAAAGCACCAAAATCGATGGGCTTTATTTTATCGGCGAGACGGTCGATGTGACGGGAGAGTTAGGGGGATATAACTTCCAGTGGGCATTTAGTTCCGCCGTGATGTGTGCCTCATCAATTACGCTATAATATTTTCAAATAAGCGAGGATAGTATGGAACAGCGTAAACGTGTTGTTATTGTCGGCGGAGGATATGCAGGGGTCAATGCACTCCAAACGTTAGCCTCTTCCAATCTATGTGACATCGTTTTGATCGATCAGCACCCCTACCATTATCTCCAAACCGAAGCGTACGAGCTCATCGCCAATGAGTGTTCGATGAGTCGTGTCACGATAGATTTGGTCGCTTTATGTCTGAGTTACGGCGAGCATGTGACGTTTATCAAAGATACCGTTCGGGAGATCGATTTTGAGAATCAATGTGCGAGCGGACAAAACTCATGTCATCCTTATGATTATCTACTCCTCTGCAGCGGTAGCCGTACCGCGTTTCACACCTCTACCCCCGGATTGCGAGAACACTCACACGGAGTGAAAACGCTCCCCAGCGCCCTCTCGTTTAAACACCAGTTTGAGCAGAGATTGTATGCCCGTATGGAGAGTGAGGGGGGATGGTGCAGTGAGCCTTTTAATGTCGTCATCGGCGGCGGGGGACTTAGCGGTGTCGAGATTGCCGCAGAGATGGCCCATTTCATCCGTCTTTTTCATAAAGACAACACCCTTACGTGCGACAATATTCATATTTTTTTGATTGTCCCGCATGAGGGGGTTTTGGAGGGGATGGAGTCTTATCTGATTGACAAAGCGACTTCACGGCTCATAGAACTTGGGGTTAAAATTATTAATCATTCGCGCATTACTTCGGTCGAAGAGCACATGTTAGTCCTAAATAATGAGAAGAGTCTTTGTTTTGATTTTATGATATTTACAGGGGGGATTGTCGCTTCAACGCTGACCGCCACGATAGAGAGCGAGAAAAATAAAAAGTCACAGCTTATTGTCGATGAGTATCTTCGTATACCGAACCATCAGGGGGTATTTGCGGCAGGGGACATTGCCGAATTACGAGGTTCAGATGGAAAGTTACTCCCCCCTACGGCGCAGACTTCTGAACAAAGCGGTGCCTTAGCGGCAGAGAATATCCTTGCCCTGATCAAGGGGGGAGAGATGCGTCGTTCACAGATGAAAATGGAGGGGATGATGGTGGCTCTTGGGGGAAAATACGCGGCGATTTCACTGTTGGGATGGATTCGGATCAGCGGTCTTGTAGGCTATTGGATTAAAACGATCATTATGAGAGGGTACCATTATCGACTCCATCGTCAATGTGCCAAAGCGATGGTGCATCTCTCCCAAACTAAAGCGAAATGTCACACGGGAATTTAATTTTTTCTCAGTACAATTACACCAATTAACCTATCGAGGAATTATCTATGATCCTTTTAGCCGGACCGTGTGTCATCGAGAGCGAAGAGTCGATTTTCAGAATCGCTAAAAGCCTAGAGCGTTACCAAAATGACCTGCGCTTTGATTTTTATTTCAAATCGAGTTTTGATAAAGCCAACCGTACGTCACTCGATAGCTATCGCGGACCGGGGATCGAAGAGGGACTTCGGATCTTGCAAAAAGTCAAAGACGATTTCGGCTACAAGATCGTCACCGATGTCCATGAGAGCTATCAAGTGCCTATTGCAGCGGAAGTGGTCGATATGCTCCAAATCCCCGCTTTTTTATGCCGTCAAACCGATTTGCTCGTAGCGGCGGCTAAAACCGACAAGATCGTGAACATCAAAAAAGGGCAGTTTATGACCCCTGCCGATATGCGTTTTTCGGTGGCGAAAGTACTCAAAACACGCGGGTGCGATGAGGTTAGTTTCGAAGCTTCCCAAAAACACGGTGTATTGCTGTGTGAGCGGGGTTCTTCATTCGGGTACGGCAATCTTGTCGTCGATATGCGTTCCCTCGTCATCATGCGCGAATATGCTCCTGTTATTTTCGATGCGACCCACTCGGTGCAAATGCCGGGTAATGGTACAGGTAAAACAGGAGGGGACAGCTCGATGGTTCCTCACCTCGCACGCGCCGCGGCAGCCGTCGGAGTAGACGGATTTTTCTTCGAAACGCACTTTGATCCTATTTGCGCTTTGAGTGACGGACCAAATATGCTAAAATTAGAACAGTTAGAAGAGCTGAGTGAAAAACTATTGCAGTTGGATGCAATAAAATAATAAAAAAATACATTTGGTGTATTGGGCACACCGCCGAGGTGAACCCAGTGTTAACGTAGTCTATTGGGAGGTGTTCCAATAGCGTAAAAATAAAAAAGGATTTTTTATGAAGTTAATAGAAGGACAACTTCGTGTTCGCACGGACAAAAGAGTAGCGATCGTCAGTACCCGTTGGAACCACTTTATTGTTGATCGTCTGGTTGAAGGGGCAAAAGATGCCTATGCACGTCACGGCGGAAACGCGGATGAGTTGACTCATGTTTTGGCACCGGGTGCGTTTGAACTTCCGATGGTAATCGAGCAATTGCTCAGTAGCGGGAAATATGATGCTGTATGTGCATTGGGTGCGGTTATCCGTGGTTCAACTCCTCATTTTGACTACGTCTCTGCCGAAGCGACCAAAGGGATTGCAACCGTAAGCTTGAAACACAAAAAGCCGGTTTCTTTCGGTCTTTTGACGACCGATACTATCGAGCAGGCGATTGAGCGTGCAGGAACCAAAGCAGGGAACAAAGGGTTTGAAGCGATGACCGTTGTTATCGAAATGTTAGATTTATACGCTGAGATCGGCGCGTAATGGCGACACGTCATCAAGCCCGCATGGCGGTTGTCAGTTTATTGTACGCGTATGATTTAGGAAATCAGACGATTTCTGATTTCAGTGATGAGATTCTCGAAGAGAAAAAGATTCGTAACAAACAGCGTGATTTCGCCCTTGATTTGTTCAAAGGGGTGACGGAGCATTTGGCAGAAGTGGACGAAGCGATCGTTAAACATCTCAAAGATTGGGATTTTGACCGTTTGGGATCGATCGAGCGTGCAACGCTTCGTTTGGGCGGATACGAGATTATGTACGGTGAACTCGATTCTGCCGTTATCATCAACGAAGCGATTGAAGTTGCCAAAGCGTTCGGAAGCGAGCAATCACCTAAATTTATTAACGGCGTACTTGACGCGATTTCACGAGACAAATAAATCCCGATGCGCCTTAGTAAAGAACAAGCCTTAGAACTGATCCGCCATGCAGACCTCAAAGAGTTGGGGAAAATGGCGAGCGCGCGTAAAAAAGAGCTTCATCCTGATGGTATTACCACCTTTGTCGTAGACCGCAATATCAATTACACCAACGTTTGCTGGGTCGATTGCAAGTTTTGTGCCTTTTATCGCCACGGGAAAGACGAAGATGCCTACGTTCTCACCTTTGAAGAGATTGACCAAAAGATCGATGAACTCTTAGAGATCGGCGGAACGCAGATTTTGTTCCAAGGGGGCGTTCACCCGAAACTCAAAATCGAATGGTACGAAGATCTAGTAGAACACATCCATACCAAATATCCGATGATCACGATCCACGGCTTCTCTTCGATTGAACTCGACTTTATCGCCAAAGTCTCCCATATTTCGATCCAAGAGTGCCTATCTCGCCTAAAAGCCAAAGGGCTTGCCTCGATTCCAGGTGCGGGGGCTGAGATTTTGAGTGACCGTGTCCGCGATATTATCGCTCCAAAAAAAATGGATTCACTCGATTGGATTGATGTTCACCGCCAAGCGCACAAGCTTGGGATCATGTCAACGGCGACAATGATGTACGGGACGGTCGAGACCGATGAGGAGATTATCGAGCACTGGAATCTGATCCGTGATCTTCAGGACCAAACACACGGTTTTAGAGCCTTTATTATGTGGTCGTTTCAGGGGCAGAATACCCAATTGATGATTGAACATCCCGAAATCGAGAAACAATCCTCTAACCGATACCTCCGACTCCTCGCGGTAGCACGCCTTTTCTTGGATAATTTCCCCAATATCCAAAGCTCCTGGGTAACGCAGGGACCCTACATCGGTCAAATGGCATTGCACTTTGGGGCAAACGATTTGGGCTCGACGATGATGGAAGAGAATGTCGTACGCAGTGCAGGAGCAGGATTTCGGATGGCAAAAGATGAGATGATCCATCTGATCCGTGATGTCGGAGAAACTCCTGCCATTCGTAATACAGCGTATGAGATATTGGAAAAGTTCGAGTGACACGTTTTTTTTTAGCGATTTTATTATTAGGGCAAGCACTTATGGCAAGCACATTGGATTTTATTGA
>NZ_JAFLKV010000025.1:0-2268 GCF_019163035.1 Sulfuricurvum sp. | reverse complement strand
TTTTACAAAGCCCGTGTTGCGATGTTTATCTTAGGCAGTAGCGGATTTGGAAGTCGTCTTATGGAAGAAATCCGAGTTAAACGAGGATTGGCGTATTCCGCCTACTCACGTCTAAGTGTCGCTAAAACCAACACCTATTTCAGCGGTTATCTCCAAACGAAGCTCGAATCGCAGGAAGAAGCGAAAAAAACGGTTGTAGAAGTGATCGATACTTTTGTCCGAGAGGGGGTAACGCAGGGTGAACTCGATCAAGCACGTAAGTTTTTACTCGGCTCCGAGCCGTTACGTGTCGAAACTCTCTCCCAGCGTTTGGGTCGAACGTTTAGCGAATATTATCAAGGAAAACCGCTAGGACATTCGCTTCAAGAACTCGAACTTATTCGCACATTGACTTTGGATGAAGTGAACGATTTTATCAAACGCCACGGCGAAATCCGCGATCTTAGCTATGCTATCGTTACCAAGTGAGGACGGTGAGAAGTTTCACCGTTTAGGGATCACGAGTATTACTGCCCTTTCCCTTATCGCTCCCACCTCTTTTGAAGACCGTCGTCTCAGCCATGAACTTTCCACTAACACGCAATGTGTCATAGATGCGACGGTCGAGCACGTCGTCCGAACCCCAAAAACGCTCAAGATTACCTTCTTTGCACATAACTTAGAGTGTGTGATTGAGGGGGTGATATTTCATCCAAAACCCTACATGATCCATCAGTTTCCACGTGGTGAGCGGGCATTTTTTAGCGGAAAGGCGCAGTGGGAACTGGGGAAATGGACGATCGTCCATCCGATGAAGATCAGTGCCGTCGGTTCCCTCGTTCCGATCTATAAAACAGCACTTCGAGCCGATGTGATGCGTCGTCTGATAGAGAAAAATATCACGGTTGAAAATCTCATCTCAGATGGACTCCCCGAACATATTGCCCATGAACTTTATGCACTTCATTTTCCCGAACTTCCGAAATCTATGAGTGAATCACAACTTCATGCCCTTAAATTCGGTGAACTTTATGAGTATATGCGCCGTCTTAGACTTAAACGCCGTTATCATAAAACCTCCTATAGAGCTTCGGGGGATATTAGTGGATGGATGAAAACCCTTCCGTTTGAACTGACAGAGGATCAAAAAAAAGCGATTGGCGAGATCGAGAGTGATCTCAGAGGTGAACACGCCTCACGCCGTATGATCGTGGGGGATGTCGGATCGGGGAAAACCATGGTGATATTAGCCTCCGTCATCCTGATGCAACCTCACCGCTCGATTCTGATGGCACCGACCACGATCCTCGCCGCACAACTCTATGAAGAAGCCCAAAAATTTCTTCCAAATTTACGAATAGCATTGGTGACCAATGCAACGAAAAAAGCTCCATTGGATGAGTATGACTTTATCATTGGAACCCATGCCTTGCTTCATAGACATCTCCCCGAAGCGGGGCTGGTGATGGTGGATGAACAGCACCGTTTCGGCACCGCTCAGCGCCATGCACTCACGAAACTTACCGATAACGATACCTCACCTCATTACCTCCAATTCTCCGCCACACCGATCCCCCGCACACAGGCGATGATCGATTCAGCCCATATTGATGTGAGCTTGATCGTCCAGACACCTTTTACGAAAAATATTACCACCCGTATCATCGGCAAAAGCGATTTCACAAAATTATTAGATCGCATCCGCTTTGAGATTTCACAAAGTCATCAAGTTCTTATAGTATATCCGTTGGTAGAACAGAGCGAGAGCATCAACTATCAAAGTATCGATGAAGCGCGGGGGTATTGGGAAAAGAATTTCGAGAATGTCTACATCACCTATGGAAAAGACAAGGAAAAAGAGGCAGTATTGATGGCATTTCGAGAGAGCGGAAATATCTTGCTTGCTACGACTGTCATTGAAGTGGGCATTTCACTCCCGCGTCTCTCTACCGTCGTCATTGTGGGAGCCGAACGTTTGGGGCTCTCAACACTCCATCAACTGCGCGGGCGTGTAAGTCGTACCGGATTGCAGGGGTATTGCTATCTCTATAGCAACAAAAACGGTAAAAATGAGCGTTTAGAATCGTTTAGCACCTGCATGAGTGGTTTTGAGATAGCAGCATTGGATCTGAAATTTCGCTCCAGCGGGGATTTGTTGGAGGGGAGTATCCAAAGCGGTAAAAAATTTCGGTGGGCAGATATCGGTGAAGATGAAGTTATTGTGAGGGAAGTCAAGAATTATCTTGACCTCCAAAAAGATTAATAGAGACCGAATCTTCCATCGGTACG
>NZ_JAFLKV010000116.1:8817-23202 GCF_019163035.1 Sulfuricurvum sp. | reverse complement strand
AGTTTCGATAGTTGCTCATTTCTGCACTTTTGATAATGTCACGGACTTCCTGCGGAGTGAACGGATGTATGAGCGGTTTTTCCATTTCGGGAGGACGTATTCGAGAGACGGGATTTTTTTCGATGAGTTCATCATAAAGAGCTTCGTCAAAGATACCCTTAACCACGCTAATATAGATACGTTTAGACTTTCCGCCAACGTCGTCTATATCAAAGAGCCATGATTTAATATCGGATGTTTTTATCGAATTAATAGGCAAATCTTTGAAGATCGGAAGCAGTCGAAGTTCAATGATGCTTTTGTATTTTTCAAAGGTAGAGATTTTTAGCTCTTTTTATTTGAACTTCAAATACTTTGAAGCTCTATAGCGCGATTGTTTGTAATCGGTAGTGCAAGATTTACTCGTAAGATTTGTTTTGATGCTTCATGGGCATTTATAGCACTTATACACATGATGCCATTGTAGTGAGATTGGATCAGTGAGTTAGGAAATATGACAGAATGGATGAGAAAGTAATTATGGTGTGCCTTATACTTCGGTGGTTCTAATCGTCATTGTACACTCCCTGTAAGCCATACAGAGGACGAATAAGTAGACTTTAATGAAGTGTAAAATGTTTTGAACTTGCAAGTGTTGCAATCAGCGTAAGTACGCACATTTTCGATTCATAGAAAAATATTTAAACAATCCAACCATGTTCTTGACCCCATTGCTGAGCCCATTCAATCATTTTTTCTGCAGGCATCGGTCGTGCGATTCCATACCCCTGTGCAAGATCACATCCAAGTAAAAGCAGTTGTTTGCCATGCTCATGGGTTTCAACACCTTCTGCAATCACTTCGCGACCAAAAGATGAAGCCAAGCCGACAATACCTTCTAAAATTGCTAAATCATCTTGATCATCAAGCATATCACGTACAAAACTTTGATCGATCTTCAAAGTTTTAACAGGAAGCCGTTTCAGATAAGTAAGAGACGAGTATCCCGTCCCAAAATCATCCAGTGCGAAGTGGATACCCATTCTTTTACACTCTTCAATAATACTAGAAGCCAGATTGACATCTTCCAATGCACTCGTTTCGAGTACTTCAATTTCCAACAATGAGAAATCAAAATTTTCATGTTGCGCAAGAATTAGTCGTAACCGCTCTACAAAGTTCCCTTGCAATAACTGTAAGGCTCCGACATTGACACTGACTGGTAAAATTAAACCTTGCGCTTTCCAATGTTTGATTTGAAAAATAGCTTCATTGATTACCCATTCACCAACTTTAACAGATAAAGGATGGTTTTCGATAATCGGAAGAAATTCAAGAGGAGGAATAAGCCCTTCTTCAGGGTGTTTCCAGCGAATTAGAGCTTCAACACCAATAAGCTCACCTGTACGCATATTAATTTTAGGTTGATAGTAAAGAACAAACTCATCATTTTTTAGAGCTTGGCGGATACGTTCTAATTTTTTATGTCTAGTGCGTATCGTAAGATCGTGCTCTGGATCAAAAACATCGTAGCGATTTTTACCTGCTTGCTTAGCTTCATACATAGCTTGATCCGCTTGACGTATCAGCTGATCAGCATCTACATCCCCAGATTGTGGATAAAAAGTAACTCCTATGCTGGCTGAAACTTGTAATAAAACATCATCCAGCACTATTACTTGACTTGCAGCATCCAAAAGTTTTTGAATAATCGGTGATGCTATAGAAATATCATCCGTATTTAAAAGAATTGCAACAAATTCGTCCCCACCTAATCGTGACAAGGTATCACCCTCACGCAGTGCCTGTTGCATACGTCTTGAAAGTGCTATAAGAAGATTATCACCCACACTATGGCTATATCGGTCATTTACTTGTTTGAAGCCATCCAAATCAAGATAAATAACAGCTATCTTCTCATTTCTGTGATCAGCATGAGTCATCGCTTGTCGCAGTCTGTCTGAATTTAAAACACGATTAGGCAAACCTGTAAGGGGATCATAGTGGGCAATATATTCTAGTTGATGTTCGTGTTCTTTATTCGCTGTTATATCAGAAAAAATTCCTACGTAATTTTGTACCTTTCCTTGAGAATCGAGTATGGAACTGATATTGAGCATCTCGGCATACAATTCTCCATTCTTACGTCGATTCCAAAGCTCGCCGTACCAATGACCTTTTTCGATCAAATCATGCCACATGGCAGAATAAAATTCTTTTCCTTGCAGTTTTGAGCTTAGTACACGCGGATTTTTTCCGATAATTTCATCCCTAATGTAACCAGTCGTACGACTAAACGCATCATTGATGTCAATGATGGCTCCATCAGGTGAAGTGATAACAATTCCTTCACTAGCATGGGTGAATACATTTGCGGCAAGATGGAGCTTTTCTTCAGCCTGTTTTCTTTCTGTAATATCATGTACAATTGAGAACAACAGTGTTTTATTATCAATTTCGATTGGGGTTGAATGTACTTCAACATCACGTATTTCACCAGATGATAAGCGATGCGAAAATATAAAGTAGTTTGAATTTTCATGTAACGCTAATTGTATATTCATATTGAGTTTGTCTGGTTGAAGAATATTAATATGACTGATAGGCATATCGATAAGTTGCTGTTTTGGATAACCGTAATAGCTTACAGCAGCGTTGTTTGCTTCTTCAATCTTACCTGATTCGGGATTAACAAGCAACATGATTGAAGAATTTTTTTCAAAGAAATTCCGAAACCGTTTTTCACTTTTAAGTAATCGATTATCGGATGATTTACGCTCAGTGATATCACGCAGGAACACAAATATACGTCCTCCTGAAATCGTGTAATGCGACGCACTGATTTCTACATCCCAAATCGATCCGTCCTTGCGTCTGTGCTTAGTCTCAAATTGAGTGTGTCTCTGTTCAATAATCGTGTTAATACGTTCATCGATTTTTGAGATACTCTGAATTGCATCGAGTTGAGATATTTGCATCGAAAGAAGCTCTTCGCGGGTATAGCCAGACTGCTGACAATATGTCAGATTGACATCGATCAAATTACCATGGTAATCCACACTCCAAAATCCATCGAGAGTGGTTTCCAATATATTTTGAAGAATTTGAGAACTTTCACGGAGCTTTTCTTCGACTTGTTTTCGTTCCGAGATATCTTCCACCATCGTAATGAAGTAGTTAATAGAACCATCTTGTTTTCGAATACAGCGTGAAGCTAAGTGGGTATACACCGTGTGACCGTCACGATGAATAAACCGTTTATCTAATTCATATTCGTCATGTTCACCATTTAGGACACTATTATACAAGGCGATTTGCTCAACAAGATCATCTTTATGGGTGATTTGTTCCCATGTCTTTTTTGTAAGTTCTTCCCTTGAGTAACCAAGCATTTCACACAATCGGTCATTCACTTGGATACACTCTTTATTAGGAGAGGTGGCTGCCATGCCTATCATAGAATGTTCAAAGAAGATACGATACCGCTGCTCACTCTGATGAAATGATTCTTGCACCTCTTCTGTACTTAAATCAACATTGTTTTCCAGTATGCTCGCCATTTCGATGCCTTAGGTAAAAATCATTACATGGTGATATTATCTTTACAATAATATATCAGTCAATTACTAAAATAATCTCCTAGATAGTAAGATTCAACTGCATATCATCAGAAAATTTGTAATGATTTTTACCATGTTGTTTTGCCTCATACATTGCTTTGTCTGCCATCCGTAACATTTCATCTGGATTGGTTGCATTATTTGGAAAGATACTAATACCTATACTTGCTCCAATATTGATGGTAGTGTTATTTATGTTAAATTCTTCGTTCAGTTTTTGGATAATAGTATCTGCAATTTTTACTACGTTGCTAATATCCTGCGCACCACACAACAATACAATAAACTCATCACCGCCGAGTCTTGCAACAGTATCGCTTTGTCTGATACAATTGGTAAGTCTTTGAGCCACATTTTTGAGTAATAGGTCTCCCATTTCATGTCCATAGGTATCATTAACATTTTTGAAACCATCAAGATCCAAAAACAGTACAGCAACAATGCTATCTTTTAGTTTTGCTTTTTTAAGCACTTGTTCTAACAATCCCATTAGCAGTTTTCTATTTGGCAATCCTGTTAAAGAGTCAACATGGGCATCTGTTTCGAGATGATCTATCGGACGTGTTAAATCTTTTGTCATTTTTAAAGAAATAGCTATACCAAAAATCAGTATGAATAGTGCTGTAAAAGCTATACTGTCTCTCATTGATTTCAATGGTTTTAACGCTTCATCTGAATCAATTTTTGCAACCATTCCCCAATCGGCAATCGGTACATGTCTCCAAGCTGCTAAAACACTCACACCTCGATAATCAACTGACATACTGCTTCCATTGTGCCCTGTTGCACCCATAATGACAGGAATAGCTATCTTACCACTGATTTGAACGCTTCTTTGCATTCCTGCATTCGGATCATGACGAAGTGGATTAAGAAAAATTATTTTTTCATTATTTCTTTTCCCGAGCAATGTTTCACCGCTACTCCCTAATCCTGAATAGTCTTGGAGTAACAGAAACAAATTATCAACGCTGAGCTCTGCAACCACAACACCAACAAGTTGATTGTCAACATCCAAAATAGGTGATGAAGCCGTTATAGAATACTGATTTTGCTGGTTTTTTGACGAAATAGAGGTACTTTCTTTATAAATATTTGAAAAGTATATTTTTGTTTTTCCTTGTTCAAAAGCTAATTTATGAAACGGAGAAAATGTGCTTTCTTTTGATTGTATTGAACGTGCAACTATTTTTCCGTCTAATCCGATGATATAAATAGCATTTAGATTATGATTTAATACAAAACTATTTAACTCTTGCTCGTATAAATTTTTAATTTCATTATGATGAAGTGATTTTGTATTTGCGTATAGAATTTCTTTAGTATAAGGTAAGTAACTAATTGTTTGTACATCATCCTTAGATTCATCGTAAAAATGTTCTATCTGTAATGATTTGAGTTTTGCAATAGCTTCTAAATGGGATAGTTCTGAAGTGATAAGCTGTTTTTTAATATCATAATAGCTGTATAGTGCAATAAGAACCATAGGAATTAAAGCAAAAAGCATAAATAACCACAGTAGTTTTACTTTTAGCAGTTGTGCATGTCTGTTCATCATGTTTGCTTCGCTATAAAATTTTTAAGAGTATACACTGAATTATGCATTTTAGAGCACAAGATTGTATATTTTTTACTCATACTTTGCACCTCTTTAACAAAGCATTTATCCCCTTTCGGATTGAAAGGGTCAGGGATATTTACCAATTATATAGAACTAAAAAGCTACAGATTAACATAATAATGAAAAAACGATAATTCATCCACTCGTTTTTTTTCATTACGCCGAATTTTAAAATAAGACCTACTTTTTTGATTGCAACATATTTGCGACATTATTATGATAAATTTTCAATACGTTTTATAACAATTTTTAGTTATATGCAAAAAATATGAAGTCGATACGTTTTAAAACGGTAATTTAGCGTCTTTGAAAAGATTACCACAAACTTATAAAAAAGCGAGAAGAAAATAAAATGAGAATAGCATTTATAGATGATGATGCTTTTGCATATAAGATTTATGGCACCATTTTACGCCAAAATGGGACAATCACAGCTATAGATAGTTTTGATACCTATTTATCTCCTCATGCATTCTTTGATGCCTCTACAGAGCAAGACCATTATGACGTGGTTATATCCGATCTAAATCTAAAAAATCAAGAGTTTGATGGCATTGATCTCTTGAGCACTTACCAGAAAAAAGTCGATAAAGAGATAACGCTTGTTTTATTAACGGGAGATACAAGTCAGGAACTTCAACATAGGCTTTCCTCATATCCAAACATAAATTATATTCGCAAAGGTTCGAGAGGCGAAGAGAATAGTCCATACTTAATAATCAAAAGATTGGTTCAAGCTGCACGCAAAGAATGAAAAACACTAAGCTTAAACTCAATTGTCTTTATGTGGAAGACGAAAAAGCGCTTCTGCATGCAACAACAGAGGTATTAATCGAAATACTTGATAAATCAAATTACGTATTTACCGCACAAAATGGGCAGATTGGTCTTGAATCATTTATTCGTGAGAGGCAGCATCTTGATTTTATTCTGACTGACATCAGCATGCCTGTTATGGATGGAATTGAACTGATCAAGGCTATTCGTCAAATTGATCATGATATAGTCATTATTGCTCTAACCGCTCAGGACGAAAAAAACATGTTCGCCGAGATTCAAGAAGCCGGTGCCAACTACACGTTTGCAAAGCCACTCACTAGAATAGATACCTTGCTGAAAGTTTTAG
Organism: Sulfuricurvum sp.; assembly: GCF_019163035.1. GTDB lineage: Bacteria > Campylobacterota > Campylobacteria > Campylobacterales > Sulfurimonadaceae > Sulfuricurvum. Next base: position 16,856 of record NZ_JAFLKV010000116.1, on the reverse strand, counting down.
AGAATATTGACAAGATCAAGTCAGCCAGTCTTTCAAAGAACCATATGGACGCTGAGCAGTATCGACAAATCATTGACTCTAATGCTTTGGTATCGAAAACCGACAAATATGGAAAAATAATTTACGTCAATGATATGTTTTGTCGCATCTCAGGCTACTCAAGAGAAGAACTGGAGGGGAAACCACACAGTATTGTTCGTCATATAGACACTCCAAAAGACGTTTTTGCCGACATGTGGAACATAATCAAGACTGGCAAAACATGGAATGGAAGAATAAAGAATCTAACTAAAGATGGTGATACCTATATTGTTGATGCATGGATACACCCCATCAAAGGGGTCGACAATGAGATTGAGGGGTTCGTTGGTATTCGCCATGATGTAACTGAGTCGGTGAAGAACAGAGAATGGGGGCAAAGACAGCAAGAGCTAATGCGATACATTTTAGATGCGCAGTCGAATATAGTTGCCATCGAGACACGTCAAGACGGGTTGGTGCATGCTAACAAAGCATTCTTTGAAGTCTTCCCTTATGTTTCAATTGAAGAATACAAATCAAAACACAACGGTTTGCGTGATCTGTTCATTGACAAAGATGGTATTGAATACCAAAATAGTAAAGAAGCATCGAATAGTACAGACGGCTCTAAACTCTCTGCGCGTATTGTTGATAAGCATAGTGTTATTCGCTCCTATGACATCACGATAAAAACTGTCTACATTCAGGGTGAGGAATATTATATTGTTTCTTTTATAGATATGACAGAAGCGCAAATCAAGATTGATGCTGCCGAGCATGAGGCTTATGCGAAATCAACATTTCTTGCTAACATGTCCCATGAAATTCGAACACCGCTTAATGGTATTATGGGTTTTGTTAGTATGTTGGCTGAAACGAATCTCGATGTGATACAAAAGAGATATATCAATACTATAAATATGTCAGCTGAAAATCTGCTCTCTATCATAAACGATATTTTAGACATCTCCAAAATAGAATCAGGCAGCTTCCAAATCGATGAAATTGATTACGATCCAGTAAAAGAAATAGAGAGCATTGTAGAGCTTATGGTCTCAAAAGCCCGTGAGAAAAAACTTGAACTCTGCTCCTTTATTGATCCGACATTGCCTGTTGCTGTGCTTGGTGATCCATTGCGGTTAAAACAGGTACTATCTAATTTGATTGGCAACGCCATCAAATTCACAAACAAAGGATCAGTTGAAATATCCGCAGAAGTGATCAAATACAATTCAGAAATTTCAACCCTGAGTATATCTGTTAAAGATACCGGCATTGGGATTCAGCAAGATAAAATTGAACGTATTTTCAATCCATTTGAACAAGCAGACAGCTCTATATCGAGAAAATTTGGCGGAACAGGTCTTGGTCTTGCTATTTCAAAACAGCTCGTTGAGATGATGGGTGGCGAACTAAAATTGGAGAGCCAAGAAGGGATAGGGAGCCGATTTTATTTTGAATTGCCGCTTGTGCTTTGCGATGGCGATACAAACCGCCTTCCTAAAATCAGCAAAAAAGTTGGAATACTGATCGTTGATACCGCAATGACACATTGTATTGGGGCTCTTCGTCGATATTTAGACGCTTACGCGCTGGACTATATTGAAGTTCATTCCCATGCAGATGCAATGCATTGCGATGTGGTTATAACGATCACCAACGGAACAAACTATGTTAATTGGATAGATGATGCATTTACAAACTCCAAGAGAATCATTTCAATCGTTCCTGATGGCGTGAAGAATAATAGATTTCATTCTCACGAAACCATCAGTATTCCAATTACTGGCTTGAAAATATACGATGCTATCGTTGGCGATCCTGCCAGAAAAGCAAATGAAATCTACTCTGTAAAAGCAGCTGTGGTTGATATCACGTATGATGCCTGTGTTTTGCTTGCGGAAGACAATATAGTAAATCAAGAGATTACTAAAGATTTGCTCGCTAAAGTTGGAATAAACCCGGATATCGCGAATAATGGCAAAGAAGCCAAAGAGATGTATGACAATAGACACCGCCTAGGCAAAAAGCAGTACGACCTTATCTTAATGGATTCAATGATGCCAATCATGAACGGTACAGAGGCCATGCTTGAAATACGTGAGGTTGAAAAGCATTCCAACGGTAAGCGCACTTCAATTGTTGTCTTGACCGCCGATGTACAAAAGGATAGAGAAAAAGAATATTTAGATGCAGGGATGGATGGATATATCTCAAAGCCTATCAAAAAGGATAATTTTTATGCTACCCTTGATCACTTTTTGTATCCTTTAAAAGTCAAGGTAGAGAAGCTGACCCATAATGCAAGGAGTGCTAGCAATGATACGATACGTGTTAAATTTGCAAAACAGGCTGCCGATTCTCTTGGGCTAGATATGGAAACGTGTATATCTTTAATTGACTTCTTTTACGAATCATGTGATGGACACGTTAAACAAATGGAAAAAGCTATAGAAATTTGCGATTATGAGGGAATCCAATTTTCCTCGCACAGTCTCAAGGGAGCTGCAGGATCTTTGCAAATAATTGATATCTATGATATTTGTGAAGAGATGGAAGCGTCCGCAAAGCAAAGCAAGCTAGTAGAATACCCCCAAATGCTTGCGCAAATCAAACTTTATCTTTATGGCGGTGAATGATGCTTAAAATAGCTTTTGTAGATGATATCCCCCTTATCGCAACGATATGTGAAAAGCTCTTGCGCAATCGAGATGCGCTTAGCGAAATAGATCGATTTGATAAATTTACCAACAGCCGAGCTTTTATGGAAGCATTCAAATTTCGGGGAACAAACTATTATGATTTAATCATTTGTGATCACCATCTCGAAGAAAATGAACAAGCAAAAGGTTATGATGTTTTACTATTAATACAGTCGTTAGGGTTCAAAAATACCGCGATACTATACTCTGCGGACAACCAAGCGCTATTAGACATAAGTATGATTATCGATAAGCAAAAAATAAGTCTCATGGCAAAGGATGCACCGGGAAGTACAGCTTCTATTGAGCATCTGTCCAAACTAATATTTAGACTCAAAGGTATAAAAAGCTAATCATGGAAAAAACCCTAGCACCATTAAGCTCACAATCAAAACAGATCACCCGCCTTCAACAGGACTTAGAACAAATCAACAAAAGTTTATTTGATGCAACTGCACATACTGCGATTTTGCTCACCGACCGAAGCGGAATACTATTTCAAACCAACAACTATTTTCAGCAACTATTCATAAATGAGGCAATCGATACAATCGACGATCTCCCAATAACAAATACTTATGGATCATGTGATGATGTATCGTGGTTTGACTTCTTGACACAAAAAGATGAGAGAATGCTTCCAAAAGTTGAGATGCTTGTCGACAAAAAACTATTCTACTTTACTATCGTTTCAACGGTAATCAATAATGGTGATTACGAAAATGGTTCCTACACAAAAAAGTACATTATTTCCTTGACCGATATCACTAATGTTGTTGAACTGCATAAAAATGAGATCAGCATTTCCAAAGAGCTTGCCTACAAGCAAGGGATATTTGATGTAACGAGCGAGTATATTCACAATATCGGTAATGTCATCACCGGTGCGCAACACTTAGCAGATCGTGTCATTAAAAATCTTGAGCCTATGCAAAACTTCTTTAAATACTTTGATATGACAAAAAAACAACTAGAGGATAATTCTCTATTCATTCAACCCGAAAAAATAGAAGAATTTCAGCACAATAGTAAAAAAATTGAAATGAGCCTAAACATTATCCAATCTTCATTGACAGATACAATCAAAAATGTCCTAGAAACGGACATGAGGAGCCTACAAAAAGGGATAAATAATATTGCCGCTACCATCGCTTCACAGCAAGAGCTTTACAAAAACAACAAGGTTAATATGGATGAACGTGTTGATATCGGCGATTTAATAGCAGAAATACAAAGTGTTATAGAACCCCAACTTTTGAGAAACCAAATCAACATAAAAACCGACATCGCTGAGCGCATTTTCTTTAGTATTAACCGTATACACCTCTATAATGGACTATTGAATTTGATCAAGAATTCAATACATGCTACAAATTTTGCACACGATCAAGGGATGGTTACTTCAAAAGAAATAACCATCAAGGCCTATAAAAAGCAAAAAGAAGATGGTTTTTTTGAGCTTGATATGATGCTTAGTGATCAAATGATTACCTCTGAAAATGTAATTATTGAGGTAATAGACAATGGCATTGGGCTAGATAAAGAAACGTCCGAGAAGTTATTCTTACAAGGATTTACCACAAAGAAAGACGGACATGGTCTTGGACTGCATTCGTTTGCAAACTTCCTAATTGGAAATGGACACTCTGTAACATTCCATTCTGAGGGGGTTGGTAAAGGTGCACGGTTTACTACACTATTAATGGTCAAGGAATAACTGAATGTCCAACAGATTTGATATTTTAACGATTGACGATGATCCCACTATTTTAGATGTATACAAGACAATACTTTTACCCAGCGAAAAAACAAGCATCGAAGAGGCATTAGCTGAACTTGAACGACTTCATGGCGGTGCAGAAGTAAATGAAATCAGCCCTAATGATCAGGGGCCAACCTTTGCAGTAAATCAAGCAAACAATGGGCTTGATGGAGTTGATTTGTTTAAGCGGCTTTATGATGATGGCAAAAGCATCTCAGTCTGTATTATTGACATGCGAATGCCCAATGGAATTGATGGACTGGAAACAGCCTCACGGATCAAGGCAATAGACCCAGATGTTAATATAATAATATCTACCGCATACTCTGACAAAAGCGCAAAAGAGATTTCGGGACGAATCAAAGACAATATTTATTACGTCCGAAAGCCATTCCATGCGGAGGAAATATACCAACTTGTCTATTCTTTGTCATTGTCGTTTAAAGCTACTAAAGCGTTCCAACGGCTAAACCTAGGCCTAGAGGATAAAATACGAAACGAGATTGAAAAAAGCAGACAAAAAGATGCCATTATGCTTCATCAGGCAAAACTTGCCGCCTATGGAGAAATGATTGGAAATATTGCCCACCAATGGAGACAACCTCTTAGCATTTTAACAATGATATTGAACAAACTTAATATCCAATTTAAAGTGGGATCCCTCACGGAGGAGTCTCTCAATGAGAGTATTTCTAATGCTTTTGATACGATCGACTTTATGACACAAACGATAAACGATTTCAGAGAACAAGTTGAACCGAGCAAGGAGAAGGTCACCTATTCTCTTGTGAAGTCAATCGAAAAGACAATCGCAATAGTTCAAAAAAGCTTCTCAATGTCTGGAATAACCATTTCGTTAAATATCCCGCAAGAAATCAAACTATTTGGTTTCCCAGAGGACATAAAACAAATAGCACTTAATTTGTTGAATAATGCGAAAGACGCGATAATTTCAAATGATATAAGCGATGGAGTGATCAATATTAACGGTGAATTCAAAGGCGAAAAGCTTGTAGTTACCATCAACGACAATGGCGGAGGGATTAAAGAAGAGGCTATCGAGCATCTGTTTGAACCGTATTTTACGACCAAGCACAAAAGCCAAGGTACGGGAATCGGGCTTTATATGACAAAGAGAATTGTAGAAGAAAGACTTGATGGTTTGATTAGTGCATACAATACAAGCATAGGGGCATGCTTCTGCATAGAACTTGATATCTATCAAAACGCTATGGAACGAAAAGATTTTATATAGAGACGAATGAAGAGTAGTTAATCCGAAAGGCTTCATTATCTTCAAAACAGAAGAATTATATCAAACTTATTTTTTAGTTAAGGTCTTTTATCTCTTAGCTTTTAAACTCGTTAATGCGTGATTGTAATGAGTGCGCAATTTCAAGCATCTGTGCTGAATCATTTTCAATCTGATCGGAACTTTTTTGATTTGATCCAGAGACGTCGTTGATTTGAGAGATTTTATCAATAATCCATTCAATATGTCCAACCACTTCAACTGAATCATTATACGATCTTTGCGCTACAGAAACAGAACGCTCCATCTCTGTAGATGTGGCTGAGATTTTTGCTTCTACTTCATTGGAAATATGAGTTAGTTCATTCATGTTTTTTGCATTATTTCCCATATTATCACTCACATCATTGATCGCTTGAACAATCGTTCCAATATTGATTTCAATCTCAGACAAACTTCTCTGTGTTCGTTCTGCAAGCTTGCGTACTTCATCAGCTACAACGGCAAATCCACGACCGTGTTCTCCTGCACGTGCCGCCTCAATAGCGGCATTCAGGGCAAGGAGGTTAGTCTGATCGGCGATATCTTTAATAACACCTAAGACGTTTTTAACCTGATCGGCATCATTACGTAAGACCATTAATTGTGATGACATTTCATGCTCAACTTCTATATATCCATCAACTTCTCTAACCAAACTAGAGAGAGCATCTTTAGCTGTTAGCAATTCTGTGTTTGCATTTAAAATATTTTTTTGAGTTTGTTCAGAAACGGCTATTGCACTCGATAAAATCTCTTTTATAGAATGACTTTTTTGTGTTGTTTCTTCAACAATTTGCCGTTCTTGATCTACCCCTTTAGAGATGATATGGGTTGCATCGGTGATTGTTATAGCGATATTATTATTTTGCGCACCAAGATCTTTGACTTCATTGACCGTCTCTTGTACCATGGCGATAAAGTTATTAACCGACACTGCCACTTCTGCAAACTCATCTTTTTTAGTCACTTTAAGACGTTTTGTTAAATCTTTGTCACCACTAACCAATTCACCGATACGAACATGCAGTTCATTGAGTGGGGTCAATACCTCTTTTTTAAAGAAAATATTTAGCACAGCGACAAATATAAAGACTACAATACAAAGTACGATTAAGAGAATATTTTGCGTGTTTCCGATGGCTGCATCATTTTTCTCAAGTGAAATTACAAGATCCATAACCCCTATTGCTTCTCCAAGTTGGATATTAGTATGGCAAGATACACATCGCTCTTCAGCGACCAGAGGTTGTAGCAATCGGATTGAATGCTTACCATTCGTATTTTCAATTACTTTTTGGGTTTTTGTTTTAAAAACCTCTTTTACCATCGGTTCATCGGTAAATTTTACATTCAAACCAAATGCATCGATAACTTGTTGAGATTTTTGTACTGTAATAGTTTCAATTCCATCAATCTCCTTTGCATGTGCTATCGCTTCTTCAACAACCTTTGGATCACCCGCTAGCATACTCCCTGAGAGAGTTTGAAAAATTGATTGACTTAACATAGTCAATGAACGTTTTGCTGTTTCATTCGAAAAGTCATGAAAAGTTGTTGTTAAATAAAAGTATATGGCTCCTAACCCCATAAAGCTGAACATTAATACGGTAAAAATAATTTTTGATTTAATAGTCTGGAGCATAAACAACCTTTTACTTTTTATACCTCTTTTGCGTTATAAAAAGATACTTTAAAATAAATTGTATTGTTTTTATGTCGCAAGTATGTTGCAAATAGAAATAGATATGTATAATACATTTTAAAAATTGGTACCGTTATGACTAATATTCTTACGTTGGTTTTATTTGTTGCTTTTTTCTATTGGATTGTAAAAATAATCTCTCGTAAAAAGCAAAAACTAGAGCAAAAAGCATTGCAACAAACGGAACAATTTTTAAAAGAGACCCAAGCACTTCTAAAAACTGAAGCTCCCTCCCTCTCTGAAGAAAATAAATCAACTTCTCTGTACCGCGGAAAAGTTGCCGAGCACTTCCAAACAAACGGTTATAACATCACCAAGATCTCTAAAGCAGAAGGGATCGATTTAATTGGAATCAAAGAGAAAGAGTTGGTGTTGATCCGATGTGAAGAGATTCTCAAAGAGATCAAAAAGGTAGATATAAAACTCTTTATTGCCGAATGTAGCATTTATGTTGATAACAATCCGATATTCAAAGGGCACTCTTGCAGTCGAGTTTTTGCTACCAATCGCCCCATCACGGAGGAGGTATCCCTTTATTTACGCGAAAATCCCTCCTCT
>NZ_JAFLKV010000116.1:2853-8717 GCF_019163035.1 Sulfuricurvum sp. | reverse complement strand
TCTTCGCACTTGTGATAAAATATCATACGTAATCAAGGAGTCTCAATGATCAAAAAGTGTCTTTTTCCTGCTGCCGGGTACGGTACCCGTTTTTTACCTGCGACCAAAGCGATGCCTAAAGAGATGTTGCCCGTACTCACAAAGCCTCTCATCCAATACGGTGTTGAAGAGGCGGTTGAAGCGGGGATGAAAACAATGGCTATCGTCACAGGACGAGGGAAACGGGCATTGGAAGACCATTTTGATGTCAGCTATGAGCTTGAACACCAAATCAAGGGGAGCGATAAAGAGCATTACCTCACGGAGATTCGCTCTCTTATCGATCAATGCACCTTCTCCTACACACGCCAAAATGAGATGAAAGGGTTAGGTCATGCCATCCTCACCGGTGAGACATTGATCGGGAATGAACCCTTTGCCGTCATTTTAGCCGATGACTTATGCGATGGGAACGGGAACGGCGGAATCTTGTCTCAAATGGTAGAGCTTTTTAATAAGTATAAATGCTCCATTGTCGCCATCGAAGAGATCGACCCGAGTCAAACCAACCGCTATGGGATAATCGAGGGGAAAGAGATCGAAGAGGGAGTTTATATGATCTCTAACATGGTCGAAAAGCCTGATCCCTCTGTCGCACCAAGTAATCTTGCTATCATCGGTCGTTATATCCTCACTCCTGACATATTCGGGATTATCGAAAACACCCCTGCGGGAAAAGGGGGAGAGATCCAAATTACCGATGCACTTATGACACAAGCGCAAAAAGGGATGGTCTTAGCCTATAAATTCAAAGGGAAGCGATTTGACTGCGGAAGTGTAGAGGGATTTGTCGAAGCAACCAACTACTTTTTTGATAAAACGAAACTTTAACTGTTATTGGCAAAATATCTGCCGATCCCCTCTAATAACCCATCCACAAGCCATCGCTGGTATTTATCATCAGCGATACGCGCTGATTCCTCAGGATGACTGATATAGCCCACCTCTAACAATACTGCGGGCATTTGTGCTCCTACAAGAACCCAAAAAGGTGCTTCTCGTACACTGTTATCATGAACATTGGGAAACTGCTTACGTAAACTTCCCAACATCCCTTTTTGTAAATCAATCCCAAGCTTATTGGAAGCAATAATTTTTTCTTTATTTAAAAAGCTCAAAAAGCTCAGCTTGCCGTATTGCCCCATTTCACCCATATCTTCGGAGTTTTCAAGCGCAGCAACCCGCATAGAGCGCTCACTTCGTGTCGGAGAGAGAAAGTACGTCTCAATCCCTTGTGCGGCTAGTGGATCAGATGTTTTAGGGATAGAGTTGGCGTGTACCGAGATAAAGAGATCGGCCTCTTTATCATTAGCGAATTTTGTCCGATCTTTGAGTTCGATAAAGGTATCGTTACTTCGTGTCATATTAACCGTGTAGCCTTGAGCACGTAGTTTTTCGGCAAGTTGCGTTCCGATCTGCAAGACAATATCTTTCTCCATGTATCCATTTCCAACAGCACCGCTGTCTTTCCCTCCGTGCCCCGGATCTATTACAATAATTTTTTTACTTCGATCACGCGGAGTGACATTCACAAGTGGAGGAAGGGCGGAGATTAACAGAGGTTCTTGAACTTCCGGTTTTGTCATAGGAGTTGATGCGAGAGGAGCAGTAATTTTAGGCGGTTCTACGGAGAGATCAATATAAAGAGAAGATGCTTTAGGGGTGGTTTTAATCGAGATCGGATGATCATGTTCTATCACGAGTCGCAGTGTTTTGGCATTGTATTGCGCCATCTGAATACGGTTGATTTTTTGATGTTCTAACGTTTGACTTTTGGAGAGGGTCGAAGAGTCAATATCAATGATGTAACGGTATCGCTTCTTATCCGCCTCAATAATTTTGGACATACGAACTTCAGAGAGGTGAATCGGAGAATCAAAGAGGAGTTCCAAACCGTTATCTTTCCATTGCGTGTTCAAAAGACGGTGACGCATACTCAATGTTATTTCATCATTATACTTGATCGGCTCAGGTTTGAGCATTTTTTCAGGCTCAGGGGTATTGAACTTTTCGGGAGTCGTTAATTTGCTTGCTACTAATGCGGGTTTGAATGTTTTATCGTAAATAACCGAGGGGACGGCAGTATCTGTCAGCTCTGTTTTTACCGAAGATTCGGTTTTTTTTGTATTTACTTTGGTTTTAGCTAAGTCTGCTTGGTATTTTTTAACATCAATACCGAGCTTTTCCCCTCCGCTAACGATCCCCTCAAGAGCTTCTGCCGCTAATGAACTGTTTTTATCGAGCATCGCACGTAAATAAAGGGTTTTAAACTCGTTGTACCCTCGAAACTGCTCGATTTCATCAGTGCTCTCTAGTGCTTTTTTCGCTGATTCTACCCGTTCGGAGAGGGTGACTCCCATTAGGGTTGTCATACTCAACAGTACAATAAAGAAAATACGAATCAGCACGCTGAGCCTACTCCCCGTGAGTGAGTTTTTCCATCAACTCTTTGACGGAGATAATTTCATGAATACGATAGCCGTTGCTTCCGGAAAAAAATAATCCGAGTTCTTTGTCCCCAAGATACGCATCACTAAGGCGATCCGCGATACAAAAACCGACCTCTTTTGCTTCCACACCACGATTACATGGGGCGACACAGTTGGAAATACACTTGATCGAAGGACCGGTTCGTGAATCGACCAAATCACGTAGATGGGTACGAACACCGCGCGCAGGATAACCGACCGGAGATTTCATAAGAGTAATGTCCTCTTCTTTGGCATCGATAAGAACCTGCTTGAAGTTTTCATGGGCATCACACTCATGTGTTCCAATAAAACGGGTTCCCATTTGAACACCCGCCGCACCCAAGTCTACCATTTTATCAATATCGTTTTTATCCCAAACTCCACCTGCGGCGAAAACCGGAATATTTCCCCATAGCGCCGCTTCTTCTACGACAGGAGCGACGAGATTTTCGAGTTGATACTCTTCCATCGCACATTGCTCATAGGTAAACCCTTGGTGTCCGCCACTCAGTGGTCCTTCAAGAATAACTGCATCCGGGAGACGGTTGTACCGTTTTTGCCAACGCTTGCAGATAATAGAGAGCGCTTTGGGAGAGGATACGATAGGTACCAGTGCGACATCCGGATAATCAGCCGTAAACTCCGGCATATTAGTCGGTAATCCCGCGCCTGTAATGATAATATCAATCCCTGCTTCACACGCATCGGTTACAACCCGTCCATAGTCATTGATCGCGTACAAAATATTACACGCCAAAGGGGCATCGCCACAGATTTTACGAGCATTTTTGACAATTGCATCAAGCCCTTTTTTAGAATAAAAGTTCTCAGCATCCAAAGGACGGTTAGCAATGAGTTTATCCGCATGAACTTTGTCTTCATAATATCCTGTTCCGACGGAACTAATAACCCCAAGTCCACCCTCTAAAGAGACCGTTCCCGCAAGGCGATCCCAACTGATACCGACACCCATTCCCCCTTGAACGATAGGAATTTTAATGGTGTACTTGCCGATTTGAATTGGTTTTAAGCTCATTGGGTTACCTTTAATCGCGCAAATTTTCGTTTTCCCACTTGAAGGATGTATTCAGCCGCTTCAAGTTGGTATTGCTCATCGCTTAGTTTATTTTGATCGATTTTAACAGAGCCTTGCTTAATCTCGCGACGGGCTTGTGAAGTTGAGGGGCTAAGGGCGCAGTCAACGAGTGCTTTTGCTACCCAGATCGGACCCTCCAAAGTAAACTCATCCATTTCGCTCGGAATCTCACTTTGGGCATGAACACGTTCAAACTCGGCTTGGGCACCGAGTGCCGCTTCCTCTGAATGGAATCGCGCCGTGATCTCTAATGCGAGGGATTCTTTCACTTTTTTCGGATGAAGCAATCCGTTTTCAACACCGACTTTTAGCGCTTCAATCTCATCCAGCGTTTGGGTGCTCAAAAGTTCATAATAACGCCACATCAAGATATCGCTGATGCTCAAAATCTTTCCGAACATCTCGTTCGGCTCATCGGCAACGGCGATATAGTTCCCTAACGATTTAGACATTTTCTGAACACCGTCAAGACCTTCAAGAATCGGCATCATGAGGACGGATTGCTCTTTCCCGATCTCATAAACACGTTGTAGATGACGCCCCATCAGAAGATTGAATTTTTGATCCGTCCCGCCGATCTCAACATCGCTTTTGAGATGAACACTGTCGTATCCTTGCAAAAGAGGGTATAAAAATTCGCTGATAGAGATCGAAATTCCTGCTTTATGACGTTTATCGAAATCGTCTCGCTCCAACATACGGGCTACATTATAGGTCGTAGTGAGCTCCAACATCCCTGCCGCACCGAGGGGATTAATCCAATCGGCGTTGAAAACAACGGTTGTTTTTTCAGGATCAAGGATTTTAAACACTTGACTCTTATAGCTTTGAGCGTTCTCCTGAATTTGTGCGGGAAGGAGTTTTTTACGCGTTTCACTTTTCCCCGTAGGATCACCGATCTGTGCGGTAAAATCGCCGATCAAAAACTGGATGTGTCCTCCGAATTTTTGGAAAGTGGCTAATTTATGAAGCAATACGGTATGCCCTAAATGCAAATCGGGGGCGGTAGGGTCGAATCCCGCTTTGACCGTATAGGTCTGACCTTTTTCAAAAAAGTTTTTTAACAGTGTCTCAAGACGTGCTTCGTCGATGATTTCGGCAGTGCCGCGTCGTATTTCTCGTAAGGCTGTTTGTATCATGTTTTATCCTTGGCTTCGGTACGCGTCATCGGTCCGAAAAAATTGTATGATTTTCCCTTTTTTCTCTAACTTGGAGCGAAGTCGATTAATATCCGCTTCGAGGGTTTGAAACTCCATCTCACAATACTGAGTATGCTCCGATTTCTCTTTTCCTAACTCTATCGAGTTAATATCGGCTCCCATTTTCGCCATATAGGTGAGCAAATCCGCTAACGCACCCTGAGCACTTTGCATACTAATAATGAGATGGTAGCGAAAATAGTGCTGAGATTTCCACCGCACATAGACCATCGGCTCTCTTCGATCTATCATCCCTGAGGCATTTTTACACATTTTATGGTGGATATGGGCTTTCCCTTCGTGTAAAAAGGCGACGATTTCATCCCCCGTTTTTGGGTGACAGCAATAATCAAATACCGCGTCACCGATACTGCTGTTGGAATAGATCTCCAACGAGGCAAAAACATAAGGTTTTAATCGGAAGCGGTTTCGGGAGAGGAAACTGAAACGGTTGTTTTCACCCAATTCCTGAGTAAAGCGGTTCACCGTCTCTTTGAGCAGATCCAATTCACTCGGAATACGGTGGCGTTGCTCATCGAGATGCGTTTCACTAAATAGCTCATTGAGACGAACAGGGTCCATACTAAAGATGGTGCTCAGAATATTAATCCCCGTTTCGGTGTCGATGGCGCGAATACGCTGATTGCAGTTAGCACGCATACTCGCTTTGGCACGGGAAGTTTTTACCGTATCGATCCAGCTGCATCGGTTGATTTTTTTCGATGCCGTCGTAATTTTGACAATATCGCCGTTGTGCAGTTCATTCAAAAGCGACGCTTTCTCTTTGTTGATCAGACACCCCTCGGCACTGTCTCCGATTTCGGTATGAACGGCATACGCAAAATCGAGAGCCACCGCACCGCGAGGAAGGGTAAACGCTTTGCCTTTCGGGGAGAAGACACTGATGTCTTCACTGAAAAGGTCGTTTTTGATCAGTTCGTAAAACGCTTCTACCGATTCGTTTTGGTACTGGAGGTTATGGAGCCAATCGAGACTGATCGGGTTATTTCCGCCGCTTTTGTATTTCCAGTGGGCGGCAACCCCGAGTTCGGCGGTTTT
>NZ_JAFLKV010000116.1:0-2753 GCF_019163035.1 Sulfuricurvum sp. | reverse complement strand
GCTTGTTTCTCTTCGCTAAAGAGATATTGAAAACTCAAATCTTCCAAGAGGTTTTTGAGAAAAGAGATCCCTAAACGGCTTGCAATAGGAGCATAAACGACCAACGTCTCTTCGGCAATACGATGTTGTTTGGCAGGTGTCAAAGCCCCCAAGGTGAGCATATTATGAAGACGGTCGCACAGCTTGACCACCAAAACCCGTACATCTTCAATCGATGCGACCAACATTTTACGAAACGACAACGCCGAAACAACCAGCTTCTCATCCGAATGAGAGGGGATAAGCTGTGCGTCACGGATCATATCGATCTTCGTCAGCCCCTCAACCAAATGGGCAACGTCGGGACCGTAATCACGGTCGATCTCATCAATCCCGATATGGGTATCTTCGACCACATCGTGTAACAGTGCCGCGATGACCATCGCTTCATCACCGGTGATGTTCGCAACAATCGATGCAACTAAAACGGGATGGATGATATAAGGTTCGCCGCTTTTACGAAATTGATTTTGATGAGCTTGCTGTGAGAAAGAGAGTGCGTTTTGAATCGCACTTGAGGGGGTGATGTGTTTATAGAGGTGTGCAATAGCACCCTCAACATCATTGATTAGTGTTACGTTTTCTATATCGATGGTGTTCAATGATGCCGCTTTAAATTAAAAATTAGTCTCGATCTACGAAACCTTTGATAGTGATATACCCCTCGGCAATCTCCATCAAAGCGATATCAGCCGTTTTAGCTTTTTTTACATCTACATTGAGTTTTGTTGCCGCTCCGTTAAGAAGCTCCTCTGAGCGTTTTGCTACAGCGATAGCCAATTGGTAACGGTCGATATTAGCAGTTTCAAGTGCTTTTGCAGTGAGTTGTTCTAGTCTCATAGAGTGATCCTTTTAGGTTTATTTTACGATAGAGCAACGAGTTAAATTGCCCTGAATAATTTCGAGTAGATTACCCGGCGTGAACATATCACACACGATGATCGGTAATTTATTCTCTTTTGCCAATGCGATAGAGGTGTCATCCATCACTTTGATGTTATCTCGTAACGCTTCTTCATATCCTAGAGTCGGCAGCTTGATCGCATCCGCAAACTTCTTAGGGTCTTTGTTGTAAACACCGTCTACTTTGGTCGCTTTGATGATCACTTCCGCTCCGATTTCGATAGCACGCAATGTTGCTGCCGTATCGGTGGTAAAGAAGGGATTTCCGGTACCTGCGGCAAAAATCACCACACGACCCCGCTCTAAATGGCGCATTGCACGGCGAACGATAAACGCTTCCGCAATTTGCTCCATTTTGATCGCACTTTGAACGCGAACGTGCATCCCTTCGTGCTCACATGCCTCTTGCATCGCAATCGCATTGATCACCGTTGCCAGCATCCCCATGTAATCACCCGATGTTCGACGGATAATGCCATCCGCCGCCGCTGTTACGCCGCGAATGATGTTACCGCCGCCGATAACGATACCCACTTCAATCCCTGCATCTACGAGGGTTTTAATCTCACCCGCGATAAATTTTAATATTTTGGTATCGATACCGTGGCCGTTTTCACCCGCCAATGCCTCACCCGAGAATTTTACCAAAACGCGCTTATAGCCCATACAACTCCCTATAAAGCATCTTCGATGTGCCCTTTAAATTACGCGTATTATACTTTATTGTCGCTTTAAGGTTGCTTTGATTACACTAAGCTTCATAATGGGTAAAGGAAAAAAACGGTGAGATTATTAGAAATCATTAAATCTTGGTTTAATCCTCCTCCGATGCACCGAGTTCCCCTCTATGGACGAGGCATCCACGCCCTTCCCAACGCGCACGAAAAAGAGCTGTTTGATCTCTCTTCTGCCGCCTTTATCGAGGGGAACATTGTGAGCGGATATGAGTACTTTTTATCCTCTCTCATCCACAATAAGAACCCTTTTCCAACCCCGCACCTGAACATCGAACGCGGTGAAGAATTCCTCAATTTTAGCCTTATACAAGGCTCCGCCCTCATCAAAGGTTCCCTTACCAAAACATCGTTTGAAGCGTATGCCGACATTGCTCAGAGTTCTAAGCTCCATGTCGCCATCAAACGCCATTTTTTGGAGCGTGATTTTCAACTTACCTACTGCCGTTTCAGTGATGAAAACGGTATCATCAAACTCTCTATTCGGCTCGATAATGCTACGATAACCCCCCAAAAAATATTTTATCCGCTCCGTGAAATCGCTCTCAATGCCGATTTTGAAAAAGAGTTTATTGCCGGTGAGTTTGAAGAATCATCCCTTTTGGAGACATCGCATCTCATTAGCCTCCCTCGTGAAAAGATAGAGCAAAATTACGATTTTATGCAACAATGGATCAAAGAGACAGCGCAGAGTCTCATCGGTCTTTTATCGAACGATAATACGGGGATGACCTCCTTTAGCTATCTCGCACTCCTCCTCCAAATCGATTATCTCCTCCTCCCTCATAAAAAAATGGCGAAAAATATCAGTGAAAAAATTAACGGCTATTTTATGGACGATGAGAAACTGACCGAAGACAAAAATGCCGATTTGGAACAATACCTGAGCGAACTCAGCGCCATGAAGATTGAGTCATTTGCAACACAATTTTACGATTCTGCCTATACATTCTCCCCCTATGAGCAAGCAATGCACGATGAGATCGCCTCTTTTATCGACGAATCCCTCAGCAAAGTCCGTTGGTACAAAAACAACCGATCCAACTACGTTATCACGGTAATTTATCGCTATATCTC
>NZ_JAFLKV010000011.1:5752-23299 GCF_019163035.1 Sulfuricurvum sp. | reverse complement strand
AAATTAACAGTAAATATTATCTTAGCAACTAAAATCCTAACATAATATATATTAAAATAACTCTGTTGTATTTTATTGTTAAAGGGGAAAAAGATAAAAATATTAAGCCGATTGTTGAAGGGTAAGAAGAAAATTGTTTTGATTTTTGTTTTTAAAGAAGTCTACCGAAGCCCATAATAATAGGGGTTTTTCGATTGATGGTGCGGATGAAAGGACTTGAACCTTCACACCTTGCGGCACCAGATCCTAAGTCTGGCGTGTCTACCAATTTCACCACATCCGCGCACGTATAAAAAAGTCTAAGGTGGTACGCCCTAGAGGATTCGAACCTCTGACCGATGCCTTAGAAGGGCATTGCTCTATCCAGCTGAGCTAAGGACGCGTGAGTGTATATGGTGCGCCCGATAGGGTTCGAACCTATAACCTACGGATCCGAAGTCCGTTACTCTATCCAGTTGAGCTACGAACGCACAATCGCCTTCTAAAACATCGTGTATTAAAGGTGCTTCAAACCAGAAACAAATGGGGTGGAATATGGGAATCGAACCCACGACCCTCAGAACCACAACCTGATGCTCTAACCGACTGAGCTAATTCCACCATCTATTATAAAGAATTCTGTGTTTGAAAAAAAACGAAAAAGAAAAAAAACATGGTCGGGGCGAGAGGACTCGAACCTCCGGCCCCTTGGTCCCAAACCAAGTACTCTAACCAGACTGAGCTACGCCCCGACCTTCATCTAACTAAACTCAAGTGAGCCAATTAGTGAGGCGAAATTATAGTTGAAAATTCGAGTATTGTCAAGCCTTTTGCGTAACCATCTTAAACGATTGGGAGATAATGTGTTGCTGCTGAGTACAAAAATAACAAAGAGAGTATCAAAATAATGTATAATTGAGTCTTATGGTAGTGTGATTTTGAGTTGAGGATGGGGAATGAAAGGTATTTTTAGAAAAAAGGATATGTCCGGCGCTAACGGAGAGTTCCAGCGCAGTCTTGGGCTGATGGACGTAACGTTTATCGGTGTTGGCGCAGTTATCGGGGCAGGTATTTTCGTCATTACTGGTCAAGCGGCGGCAACGATGGCGGGACCTGCGATTGTGTTGTCATTTTTGCTTGGTGCGGTGATGATAGGGATAACGGCTCTTATATACGCGGAACTTAGCTCTGCCTATCCTGTAGCTGGGAGCGCGTACAGTTTTACGTTTGCATCACTAGGTGAAGTATTTGCGTGGTTTGTCGGCTGGAATCTGTTACTCGAATACGGAGTTGCTACTGCGGCTGTTGCTACGGGATGGTCGGGATATTTGCGCCGTTTTTTGGAAAATTCGATGAATATCCATATTCCGCAAGCCCTCAGCGGAGCGTATGATCCGAGTGCGGGAACTTATATCGATATCAGTGCGTTTGGAATTATCTTGGCGATTTTTGTCCTCCTTGCGATTGGTATCAAAGAGAGTGCCAAAGTCAATACCGCAATTGTAATGATTAAATTGGCGGTTTTGGTAACATTCGTTGTGGTGGGGTTGCCACACGTTGATTTCAATAATCTTTCTAACTTTTTTCCATTCGGATGGGAAGGGGTTTGGCATGGGGCATCTTTGATTATTTTCGCGTATCTCGGTTTTGATGCGATCAGTACGGTAGCGGAAGAGACTAAGAACCCAGAACGTAATATTCCGTTGGGACTTATCCTTTCGCTGGCACTCTCTGTTGTCTTTTTTATCCTTGTCAGCTTTACCCTCACGGCGATTGTTCCGTATCAAGAACTGAATGTTCCAGATGCATTGGCGTTTGCCCTCTATAAAGTTAATGAGCCGTTCGCGGCGAATGTTATTGCACTGGGTGCGGTTATTACGATTACGACCGTTATGATCGTTATGGGTCTCGGGTTTACCCGTATCCTTTTTGCCCTTGCACGCGACGGGCTTCTCCCTAAAACTTTGAGTGAAATCCATCCGAAGTTCAACACTCCTTATAAAGCGACTTTGATCGGCGGTGTATTGCTAAGTATTATGGCGGGACTTATTCCTCTCAAAACACTAGCTGAATTGGTTAATATCGGTACGCTGTTCGCTTATTTGATGGTGGCGATTGCGATTATTGTATTGAGACGTGAGAATATCATTCAGCCGGTCTTTAAAGTTCCGGCGTTTAAGATTCTTATGCCGCTCAATTTCATATTGATTCTTTTTATGATGGCAGGGCTACCATTTGAGACATGGTTGCGATTTATCGGCTGGTCAATTATTGGGATGCTGATATATGTTTATTATAGCTCTAAACGTTCAAAGGCTGAGGTATGACACCTCTCTGGCGTCAGGTTTTGACTCTCCCCGTTATCGTTATTGCGATGGGGTATTTTGTCGATATTTACGATCTGATCCTTTTTGGGGTCGTGCGGGTAAGCAGTTTGACTGAACTTGGGTTGGATAAAGATGGCGTTACCCTCTGGGGCTCGTATATTCTGAATGCACAAATGGCAGGAATGCTCATCGGTGGGATATTGTGGGGAATTTTGGGGGATAAAAAAGGGCGTTTGTCGGTTCTTTTCGCTTCGATTATCCTCTATTCGGTGGCTAATTTGCTCAATGCGTTTGTGACCAATGTCGAGCAGTATGCGTTGCTCCGTTTTATCGCTGGTATCGGTTTGGCGGGAGAGTTGGGGGCTGGGGTGACGCTTGTCGCTGAAATCCTCCCCAAAGAGCTGCGCGGGTATGGTGTCATGAGTATCGCGGCATTCGGTGTTTTGGGGGTCGTTGCGGCGAATATCGTTGCGGAGCACTTCGCGTGGCGAAATGCCTACATCTTTGGCGGAGTGCTCGGATTTTTACTCTTGGTTCTCCGTTTTCGGGTACGCGAGTCGGCGATGTTTGAACACCACGCTTTGGGTGATGTAAAGCGGGGACAGTTTTTCGCCCTCTTTACCCACAAAAAGCTGTTTAATAAATACATCAAAGCAATTGTGATCGGGATGCCGTTATGGTACGTTGTCGGGATTTTGGTAATGTTCTCTCCTGAGTTTGCCAAAGCACTTGCGATTGATGGAGAAGTAACGGCAGGCACGGCGTTGATGTACACCTATATCGGATTATCCATCGGTGATTTGGCGAGCGGGTATCTTTCTCAACGACTTAAAAGCCGTAAAAGTGCTTATACCATTTTCATGGGGCTTTCGTTAGTGAGTGTCCTATACTATTTTACCCTCTCAGGTGCTAGTGCACAATCGTTTTATATTGCTGTATTTTTATTGGGTGTGTTTTGCGGTTACTGGGCGCTCTTTATCACAATGGCGGCGGAGCAGTTTGGAACCAATATCCGTGCTACCGTCGCAACGACGGTTCCCAATTTCGTTCGCGGTTCGGTGGTGCCGATTACGTCGAGTTTTATGCTTTTAAAAGAGAGTATGGGGGTTTTGGGTTCTGCCACAGTGGTGGGTTCGGTTGTGTTTACGATTGCTTTGGTGGCGCTTTATTTTACGCGTGAGACGTTTCATGAGGATTTGGACTATATCGAAGCTTGATATGTACTTTTCTTTTTAGAAAAGAAAAGTACGCAAAAGAAAAGCGCCCTCACACCAGAACGCTGGCGGTACGCTTTTGCCCTTCGGCAAGCGACCTTGCTCTTGGTGTGGTGTGAGGGCAAAATATTTTATTTGCATAATTTTCGCAAAGTGAAAATAAATAAACAAATCTCCGTGATCCAATACCTAGAGCCGTTCCGAAGGCAGTAGTGCCGAGAGGAATGAGCGTTCTTGGATCGCGGTATGCTCTTTTGTTACTTTTCTCGCTAAAGAGAAAAGTAGAGAGAGGTCATTAAAACTGGATCATCCCATCAACCGGTGAACTTGCCGTTGCATATGGACGTTTCGGAATCCGTCCTGCTAAATAACTGAGTCTTCCTGCAATCACCGCATTCTTCATCGCTTCTGCCATCATCATCGGATTTTGCGCCTGAGCAATCGCCGTGTTCGTTAAAACACCATCCGCTCCCAACTCCATCGCTAACGCCGCATCAGATGCACATCCGATCCCCGCATCGACGATAATAGGGACTTTGACCGCTTCACGTACAAACACGATGTTATATTTGTTTTGGACTCCGAGACCTGAGCCGATAGGGGCAGCGAGAGGCATGATCGCATGAGCACCCGCATCTTCGAGACGGCGAGCCATGATCGGATCATCCGAGGTGTATGCCATAATCGTAAAACCGTCTTTTGCTAACACTTCACACGCTTTGATCGTCTCCAATACATCGGGATAGAGGGTTTTTTGGGTGTCGCCGATCACTTCGAGTTTGATGAGATCGATCCCTGTTGCTTCGCGGGTGAGGCGAAATAGGGTAATCGCCTCTTCTGCGGTGGTGCACCCTGCGGAGTTTGGCAAGAATTTGACATTGGTTCCCGCAAAGGTATCACGAAGATTCGGTTCGTTCGGGTTGGTGATATTGAGACGGCGCACGGCGACTGTGATAAGTTCTGAGCCTGACGCAAGGGTTGCCGCTTTGGTCGTTTCGAACGAATCGTATTTTCCGCTTCCGACGATGAGACGGCTTCCGAGGGTATATTTTCCGATTTGTAATGTATGCATGGGTTAATCCTTTAAAATCTTTATTACACTGAGCGGCAAAATGTCATGCTCGATTTCGCGAATTTTAGCCGAAAATTCTTCTAAAGTATCCGAAGAATTTTTGGTAAAACTTTTTTGCAAGATTATCTCACCGCCATCCAGCTCATCGCTGACCCAATGGACACTCACGCCGCATATGCTCTCTTGACTCTCAAAACTGCGTTCAATGGCACGTGCACCTTTAAATGCAGGTAATAAAGAAGGGTGGAGGTTTATGGATCGGACATTGAAGGTAAATACGGGTGTTAGAATCCGCATAAATCCGCACAGAACGACGAGATCGGGGTTGTACTCGCCGATCAGTTCGACCAGTGCGGCATCGTAGGCTTCACGACTTTCATAGTCACGATGATCCAAAATCTCTACGGGGATATGCGCCGCGCGGGCTTTTGCGATTCCGCCGGCTTCGGGGTTGTTGGTAATGGCGCAGACAATCGCACCGTGTTTGAGATGGACTTTTTCGATGAGGTTGGCGAGGTTTGTCCCCTCGCCGCTGAAGAGGGTTACGATTTTTTTCATAAAGTGGTAATTCTTTCTATAAGATCAAAAGGGGTGAGGGCATAGTTGTTTTTATCAAAGCCACGTGAGGCAAGGGTGTGGGCGAGTGAGCCTTGGATAGCTGATTCAAGAGGTGAATAGCCTTGTGCGAGGAGTGAACCGATCAAACCGCCCAGTACATCACCGCTTCCCCCCTTGGCTAACGCGACGGTTCCATGGGGGTTGATATAAAACTCCTCGCCTGAACCGATAATGACATTGGAGCCTTTAAGAACTAACACGACGTTAGGATATGCGGCACAAAATTGCTCGGCATAGCTAAAACGGTTGTTTTGCAATTCGTTCACATCGACATCGGCTATCCCCGTGATTCGTAAAATCTGGGTGAACTCTTTGGGATGGGGGGTGAGGACAATACGCTCACGGTTTAAGAGGGTTAGAAACATCGAATGGTAAAAAATATCGGCATCTAAAACCAGAGGCAGAGTGTTACCCAGTAGAGTGTTCAACTCATCATCGCAAAACTCGATTCCAAGCCCCATCCCCAATGCGATAGCGGTGACGCTAGAAGGGAGTGAATGGCTTTGCATCAGCTCATAGGGAATGGTGACGTTTTCATTGCTGATAAGGCTCACCAAGCCGCTCCCGAAACGAAGTGCCGCGGAACCCGCGATGACGGAAGCCCCGATTTTTTCTCCGCAGATGATACCCAGATGACCGAAACTTCCTTTGTGGGCTGATACCTCTGTTCGCAGTGGTAGGGAAAGGTCGGAGGTGTCGAGTAATTTCCACGGGGAGGGTATCTCGTAGCGAGAACGTGAAACTCCCAGATCGGCAACACGGATTTCACCCACAAATTCTTTGGCTCCGTCACTAAAGAGGCTTCGTTTGAGGGCTCCCATCGTGATGGTAATATCGGCTCTAAAAGTGTGAGGATCAAGGGTGCCCTCAGTATAGAGACCGCTTGGGACATCGCAGGCTATTTTAAAGGCTTTGGAGCGATTGAGCGTCTCTATGAGTTCAGCGGTTTCGGGATTGATCGCTCTACTCAGACCGCTGCCGAAGAGGGCATCGACGATGATATCGTAATGGGTATCGCTATAGTAAGAGAGTGAAATGCGATAATTCCCTTCGAGCTGCCTTGCGAGGATACGCCCGTCAGAGCCGTTGTTCCCCGTACCGCAAACAATCAAAACCGAAGAGGAGAGGGGGAAATGTTGAGTGATATAATCAGCTATCGCGGAGGCGGCATGTTCCATCATGATAGGTTCACTAAGACCAAACTTCTCTACCGCTCGATGATCCAGTGTGTTTACTTCTTGATAAAGGTTTTGCATGGATAAAGTCCATTTCAGCTATAATTATATTTATGAACAACGATTATATCGCAATAGCCAAAAACACACTTGAAATTGAAGCGCAGGCTCTCATAGAAGGGTCAGAACGTCTCGGAGAAGAGATGGTTCGTGCTGTGGAGATGATCTTGGCGTGTAAAGGTAAGCTAGTTATTACAGGCGTGGGCAAATCGGGGCTGATCGGGGCAAAAATCGCCGCGACGTTTGCGTCGACGGGGACGCCGAGTTTTTTCCTTCACCCTACCGAAGCGCTGCACGGCGATTTGGGGATGATCGGTCGTGATGATGCGGTATTAGCGATCAGCTACAGCGGTGAGAGCCCGGAACTCAGCTCCATCCTCCCTCACATCAAACGATTCGATATTCCCCTCATCGGGATGACCCGAAATGCAGATTCAACACTCGGACGATTTAGCGATGAGGTGATCAACATCAACGTCACTCACGAAGCGTGTCCGCTCGATATTGCTCCGACCTCTTCAACGACCCTTACGTTGGCGATGGGGGATGCTCTCGCGGTGTGTCTGATGAAGGCGCGAAATTTTCAAAAAGAGGATTTCGCCTCATTCCATCCCGGTGGTGCTTTGGGGAAACGGCTTTTTGTGAAAGTCTCCGATTTGATGCGAACAACCGATCTTCCGATCGTAGATGAAAATACCCCGCTCAAAGAGGCAATTTTAAAACTCAGTGAAGGGCGTTTGGGGACGGTGATGCTCACCGATGCGCAGGGGAAACTCTCAGGGTTGCTGAGTGACGGTGACATCCGTCGTGCATTGATGAGTGAATCCTTTTCACTCGATTCCTCGGCAAAAGAGTACGCGACCAAAAATCCTCTGGTACTCGATGATGCGACGATGCTCGCCTCTGATGCGCTGGTGTTGATCGAAGAGAAAAAAATACAGTTGTTAGTCGTCACCGATAAAGATCGTCTTATCCAAGGTGCATTGCATCTTCATACACTCGTGGAAGCAGGTATCTCATGATGCGTTTAAATAAATATATTGCCCACTATTCAACCTATTCTCGCCGTGAAGCCGATCAGGCGATTTTAGACGGCTACGTACGAATTGATGGAGAGATTGAAACCAATCCTGCTATTCAGGTCGATGAACGTCATGCCAATGTCATGATTAGCGGAAATAAGATTGTTCCGAATGATCAGTTTACGGTGATCGTCTATAACAAACCGCGCGGCGAATTGGTGACGAAAAAAGATCCGCAGGGGCGTAAAACGATTTACGACTCTTTGGCAAAACAATATCGCCATTATATCCCTGTGGGACGGCTCGACTTTGCTTCTGAGGGTTTATTGCTTCTCACCGATGCCTCCCGTGTCGCAACGGCATTGATGACCTCGAAGATGGAACGGGTCTATAAGATCAAGATCAAAGGTCCTGTTACCGATGCGATGAAAGTTGCTATGGGCGAGGGGTTGGAGCTCGAAGATGCGAGTGCCGGTGCGCATGAATATGCACCTGAGGGACCGATGAGTTTTGCCCCTTTCTATGCCTACCAAGTGCAAAAAGACCAAGGGGATTATTCGATCCTAAAAGTTGCCATCGGAGAGGGGCAAAATCGTGAGCTTCGCCGATTTTTTGCCCATTTTAATGCCGAAATCGTCGATCTTAAACGTCTCAGTTTTGGAGGGATAGAGCTCAATAACCTCCCAACCGGAAAAGTACGCTTTTTGGAGCGTAGTGAGTATTCAAATCTGCGAGAGTTTTTGGATGCCGTAGAGAAAGCGGAGAAACAAAAACAAAAGGGTGAGAAAAAAGCTCCGAAAGTGTTTGAAAAATCAGAATCGAAACCCGTAAAAAAGACATTTGTCAAAGACAAATCAAAAGTTAAACCGAAACCCTCCAATGAGCCCTTTGGTACCAATAAATATAAACCAGAAAAAAAATCTACACAAGGCAGTTATAAAAAATGAAAACACTCAAGTTCCCGACCAGTCATAAAACACAGTTAATGGACATCAGTGCTGAAGTCAAAGAGGCAGTAATCACATCAGGGGTTAAAGAGGGGGTTTGTGTCGTATTTACTCCCCATACGACCGGAAGCGTTTTTTTGTTTGAAAATGCTGATCAAAATCTTCGCCGTGATTTGTTGGCGGCACTCTCAACTGTGATCCCAAGCGATGCAAAATATGCACACGTCGGAGACAATGCGGCGGCTCATCTTAAATCGTCTCGTATGGGCGCATCGGTCTCTATCCCCGTTCACGAGGGACGTCCGATGTTCGGAAAATGGCAAGGGGTTTTCTTCGGTGAATTTGACGGCCCTCGTCAAGAGCGCGAAGTGATCATCAAAGTCATCGCAGGCTAATGTAAATTTTATGGCTGATTTTACCTATCTGCTTCGTCCCAAAAAATTTGACGATGTGGTAGGGCAATCTCATCTCTGCTCACCCGATTCACCGCTTCGATCTTTATGTGAAAACGGTGCTCTCACCCACTCTTTTTTTTACGGTCCTCCCGGTTGCGGTAAAACGACGTTAGCGCGGATCATCGCCGAGGTTATGGATCTCCCCTTTTATGAGTTTAATGCCACTTCCCTCAAAATCGAAAATTTGCGAAAGATTTTTGACCAATACGAAGGTTCACTCACTAAACCTTTGATCTTTATCGATGAGGTGCATCGTCTCGCGAAGAATCAGCAAGAGGTGTTACTCCCCGTTATGGAAAAAAACAGTGTGTTAGTGATCGGTGCATCGACGGAGAATCCCTATTTTAGCCTCACTGCGGCGATGCGATCACGTTCACTGTTATTTGAACTGCACTCGATCACACATGAAGCGTTAGAAGATTTGTTAGTTCGTACTTCCATTGAAATGGATGCGGAAGCGCGAGAATATCTGATTGCCAGCTCAGGCGGTGATGCTAGGGCGATGCTCAAACTCCTCGAAGTTGTCTCTGCGTTGAATAAACCGATCACCCTAGCGCTCCTAAAGTCACTTCGCCCTGCGGCGCAAAGCTTGGGAAGTTCCGAAGCGGGGGTGCATTATGATCTCGCTTCCGCCCTTATCAAAAGTATCCGTGGCTCCGATCCCGACGCGGCTATCTATTATCTCGCCCGTTTGATCGAGGGGGGAGAACCGCCCGAATTTATCGCACGGCGTCTCGTGATCCTCTCCAGTGAAGATATCGGGAATGCGAATCCTCAGGCATTGACATTGACCACCTCGGCGATGATGAGCGTCAAACAAATCGGCTATCCCGAAGCGCGTATAATTCTCGCCCAAGCGGTGATCTATTTGTGCGCATCCCCGAAATCGAACACGGCGTATAACGCGATCAATGCCGCGCAAAGTGCAGTGAAAAACGGAGTGATCCTCGATATTCCCGAGCATTTGCGCCAACAGCACAAGGGGTATTTGTATCCGCATGATTTTGGAGGCTGGGTAGAGCAAAAGTACCTCTCAAAACCCCTCAAATTCGTCGAATTTAAAAACAGTGGCTATGAAGCGAAGATGGGGGAGTGGATAGAGAAGGTGTGGGGGAATCACACTGAGTAATAACTCGCCTCTTTATGATGGACGACCAGTGCCGTCGTACTCTGCTCGGGATGGATTTGGAATGTCTCAGAGAGGGTAATACCGAACTCTTCGGGTTTGAGCAAATCAAAAATAATCCGACTCGGTTCCAAATCAGGACACGCAGGGTAGCCGAAACTGTAGCGTGCTCCCGCGTAGCGATTCATGCGGACATCGCGCAAACTAAATCCCTCGTCGTCACTCGCGATATTAAGATCAAGGCGAATCTGCTTGTGTGCCACTTCGGCTAACGCTTCGGCAAGTTCCACCCCGAAGCCGTGAACGAGGTTGTATTCTAAATACTCATTTTTGGCGTAAAGCTCTTTTTCGTACTCGCTGAATTTGTCCCCGACACTCACACATGTTAGCGGCAATACGTCATCGCGGGTGTGGGTGAAGAAGTCGCTCAAAGCGCGGTGGGGTGATTTTCGCTGGCGCGGAAATTCAAACACATACTTGGCATTCCCGATCACCTCTTCGAGATTTTGGCGGTTAGCGTTTGCATCGATATTCCATCCGCAACTCTCATCGAAAATCAATAGTTCTTGGTCGCTGCTTCGGACGGGATAATAGCCGTAAATCACGGTCGGATCAAACAATCCCCGCTTTATAATCTCAGATTTAATACGTTCATACGCGGGATACACTTTGGTCTCTAAGAGTTTTTTATACTCATCTACCGGCATTCCTGCGCGTTTGTACCCCCAGTGCATTTTAAAGAGGCTCCGTTTATTGATCCAGCCGCACACCATATCAAAATCGAGCTGCTCTTTACGCAATACTCGTCGTCCCCAAAACGGCGGAGTTGGAATTTTCA
Organism: Sulfuricurvum sp.; assembly: GCF_019163035.1. GTDB lineage: Bacteria > Campylobacterota > Campylobacteria > Campylobacterales > Sulfurimonadaceae > Sulfuricurvum. Next base: position 12,466 of record NZ_JAFLKV010000011.1, on the reverse strand, counting down.
CTTCACTCGGCATTTTAAGTTCACCAAACGGAGGGATCACAACGTCGATCACCTCTTTGGCAGGCTTATCTATCATATCACCGCCGAGACGGGTATCGAGTCCCACACTCGGATCGGCATTGTATTTCTCGATTCGGCTCATCGCGATGACACCGTCAAACGCGTCGCGGCAGTAAAAGATCGCTCCACCGTAGATCGGTCGGCAGAAATCATCGACGAAACTTCGGGTGAGCGCCGCACCACCAAGTAGAACAGGTGTTGTAATCCCCTTGGCTGCCATAATTTCGAGATTGTCTTTCATCACTTGGGTTGATTTCACAAGTAATCCCGACATCCCGATAGCGTGAATATCCTGCATTTTCATCACTTCAAGATACTCTTCGAGTTCCGTTTTGATCCCGATATTGATCACCTTGAACCCGTTGTTGGAGAGGATAATATCGACGAGGTTTTTCCCTACGTCGTGGACATCCCCTTTGACGGTTCCGATCACGAGGGTGGTATCGGTATCTTTTTCCTGTTTGGAGAGGTAGGGATTGAGATAATCGACGGTCGTTTTCATCGTCTCGGCACTTTGCAATACAAATGGCAACTGCATTTTCCCCGATCCGAAAAGCTCACCGACAACTTTCATCGCATCAATGAGTATCTCATTGACAATGCGGTCGGGATTAATGCTGTGACGCGCTTTTTCTACCAATGGGATCATCCGCTCTTTGTCCCCATCGAGGAGGAGTTGGGCAATTTTTTCTTCATTACTCATTGCCTCATAGGCTTCATCGTTTTTGCCGTTATCAATGGTTTTATCACTAAAGTGACCGATAAATTTAAAGAGGGATTGATCATCAGGATGGAAGAGTAGCTCTTCACAGATAGAGCGATCTTCTTCGGACATTTTAGCAAGGGGTACGATGTGTTTGACATTGATGATAACCGAGGTCATTCCCGCTTCGATGCAGTGGTGTAAAAATACGCTGTTTAAAAAGACACGGGCATTCATGCTCAGACCGAACGAGATATTAGAAAGCCCCAGTGTCGAGCCGACGTTCGGATACTTGGCATGAAGTTGACGGATCGCTTCGAGCGTTTGGATGGCGGCATCACGGTACTCTACATCGCCGCTTCCGACCGTAAAGGTGAGCATATCGAACATCAAGTTTCTAGGATCAATTCCGTGACGATTGACACACAGATCATAGATACGATCCGCAATTCGCATTTTATCTTCCGTTGTTTTTGCCATCCCTTTTTCATCGATCACGAGACACACGAGGGCGGTTCCGAATTTTTTGGCGAGAGAGCAGATCGCATCGAGCCGCTCTTCCCCGTCTTCGAGGTTGACCGAGTTGATGATCGGTTTTCCGCCGATACATTTGAGCGCCTCTTCCATCGTGTTGACCCGCGTCGCGTCAGGCATGAGGGGAAGGGGGATTTTTTGGTTGTAGAGTCTCATAACGTGCGCCATATCGATGGCACCATCACGCCCCGCAAACTCGACGTTGACATCGAGACAGTGAGCACCGTCGCGCACTTGGGCTTGTCCGACGCTCAAAGTCCCCTCGTAATCACTGGCGATGATGAGCTCACGAAATGCTTTCGATCCCGTCGAGTTGGAGCGTTCTCCGATGAGGAGAGGTGAGGGTTGTTGGATCAGCTCGACCGTGTTGAAGAGCGAAGCGATAGAGGGTTTCATTGCTCCGCTTGGCTTTTTCGGGGCGATAGCAGAGACTTTGTTTACAAGGGCACGGATATGCTGAGGGGTCGTGCCGCAACATCCGCCGAGGAAGCTCACTCCGTCATAGTTTAAAAAATCGCATTGCAGTTGGGCGAACTCATCGGGTCCCATCGGGTAGTATGAAAAACCGCCGCGATTTTGAGGGAGCCCCGCATTGGCGTGGACGGAGATCGGTTTACTCCACACTTCGGAGAGGGTGCGAACATGTTTGCCGTATTGCTCGGGACCCGTACCGCAGTTAAAACCGAGGCTGAGAATATCGAACGGCTCTAAAATGGTTGCGATGGTTGCCGCATCGGTTCCGATGAGCATAGAGCCTGCCAGCTCGATGGTAACGGAGACCATAATCGGGAGAGTCGTTCCTCGTTCTTTGTTTGCCGCTTCGCAGGCGTGGAGTGCCGCTTTGATCTGGAGCGGGTCTTGGCAGGTCTCTAAGAGGAAAATATCACATCCGCCGTCGATGAGTCCCAAACAACACTCTAAATATCCTGTGAACATTTCATCATAGTGGATGTGCCCCAGAGAGGGGAGTTTGGTTCCCGGTCCGATAGAACCGAGAACAAATCGAGGGTGTTCAGGGGTTGAAAATTTGTCACATTCGGCTTTACAGACGGCGGCTCCGGCACGGGAGAGCTCATAAGCGCGATGACCGATCCCGTATTCATCGAGTACCCAGCTAAACGAGCCGAAGGTGTTGGTAGTGATGAGATCAGCCCCTGCGGTGAGATAGGCATGAAAAATATCGCTCATAACCTCAGGGCAGGTAACGTTAAGGAGTTCATTACACCCCTCTAACCCTTCCCACGCGCTATCGGGGATTTTATCGGCACGCTCTTGAAGCTGGGTTCCCATGGCACCGTCGATGATAAGTGGGCGGTCTGAGATGGTTTCAAGAAGTGAGTGCTTGAGGGACATAAATGCTCTTTGTGTAAAAATTAGTTCTTTATTTTACCTCAAATGAGCATAAGCGGTTATAAGTATGAAAATATAATTCTTTGGATACACTTGAGCACATGAAAAAACTTTTTTTATATTTTCTCATTTTTAGTGTTTCGGTGTGGGCGAAAGAGCAGGTTACATTGCAGCTTCCGTGGTTGCATCAGTTCCAGTTTGCGGGATATTATATTGCCAAAGAAAAAGGGTATTACGCTGACAATGGGTTGGATGTCACTCTCTTAGAAGTGGATAAAAAAGATACATCACTAAAAAGTGTTTTGAGTGGGAAAGCTCAATACGGTGTTGGGCACTCTTCGTTGATTGTTAATTATATCAACGGCTCCCCTATAGTCTTAATAGCCGCAGTATATCAATCTTCTCCGATGGTTTTATTGACCCGAAAAGATGCTCATATTAACAGTGCGAAAGATTTAAAAAATAAACGAGTAATGTTAACGAATGATATGATTCAATGGGCAGAGATTCAAGCAATGCTTGGGAGTGTTGGGCTGAGTACTGCGAATCTAAAAGTACAACCTCATTCATATGACCCGATGTCATTGGCTCGTGGTGAAACTGATGCAATGGTTGCATATGCTTCTAATGAGCCGTTTACTTTGAAACAAACAGGGATAGAAACTTCTTTAATTGATCCAAAAGATTATGGATTTGATTATTACAGTGATTTTTTATTTACAAGCAAAGAGGAAGCCTCTCACCACCCTGAACGGGTAAATGCTATTCATGATGCATCGATGAGGGGATGGCTTTGGGCGTTTGATCATATCGAAGAGACAGCCGCACTGATTTATCGTGATTATAATCCTCAGCACAAATCCCTCGAAGCCCTTATTTATGAGGGAAAAGTCTTAAAAGAACGTGCATTTCGACCGCATACGGCATTTGGAGAAATTGATCCAGTACGGCTTGAAATGATCGCACAAGGGTATAGGCTGATGGGGGTTGTTAAATCGATTCCTTCATTTGAATCGTTACTTTATAAGCATGACGGATTGCAGTTGAGTGATCAGGAAAAAGAGTGGTTAAAAGCCCACCCCGTGATTCGTGTTGGTATCGATCATAATTGGGCGCCAATCGAATCGGTCGATGAAAAAGGGAGACATTCAGGGATTAGTGCTTTATATTTACATCTTCTTGAAAAGCGGCTCGGCATCCGTTTTGAGATCGATTACTCTCGCGAACATTGGAGTGACTCGATCTATGCGGTTAAGAACAAAGCACTCGATATGCTCTCTGCTGCTGCGATTACCGATGCTCGGCGGGATAGTTTGGTATTCAGTCGCCCTTATTTAAAACAAACAATGGTTATCGTTACCAACTCTAGAGTTGGATATGTGAATGATCTGAACGATCTTCGCGGGAAAAAAGTGGCGATTGTCCGCTCGTATGCAAGTGAGGAATTTTTACGCGCAAACTATCCGAATATTATCCCCGTACTAACAGATACATCGCTTGAAGCACTGCAAAAAGTCTCTTCGGGTGAAGCATACGGGTGTGTTGAGGGACTAAGTGTTGTGAGTTATTTGATTGAGAGATACAATCTAAAAAATATTAAAGTAGTAGGTGAAACTCCGCTTCGGTATAACATCGCGTTTGCTTTTCGGAATGACTGGGGGATAATGGCTGGCATTACCGATAAAGTGTTTGCTTCTATTACACCTGCCGAATACGAAGAGATTCACGGAAGAGCACTTGTGAATCAAAATGATAAACCGGTTGACTATCGACTGATATGGGGAATCGTTGGATTCTTAGCGATTTTATTTCTGTTAGTCACCTATAAAAATCGTCGACTTGATGTATTAGTGCGACAACGCACAACCGAGCTTCAAAACTTTAATCAACGACTCCAAGATGAGATTGAAAAGGCAGTTGAGAAAAACCGTAAACAAGAAAAGCTATTGATGCAACAAGCCAAAATGGCAGAGATTGGGTCGATGCTTGAATCGATTGCTCATCAATGGCGCCAACCGCTTAATATTTTGGGGCTTTCGATGACACGGTTGAATCTTAGTTGCGCGATTGATGGGAAAAGCGAATCGGCTAAAGTAATCGAGATCGCTGAGGGGCAAATCGAGTATATGTCGCAAACGATCGACGATTTTCGTAATTTTTTTAAACAAGACCGTACCCAAGTTATGGTGAATATCAATGTGTTGATTAATGATGTTGAAACTTTATTGGGACCTTTGTTGATGCGTAAAAAAATCACTATTGAGCGAGAAATTGACCCAACTATCGAGGTTCTTGTCTATCCAAATGAGCTCAAACAAGTGCTTCTTAATCTGGTCAATAATGCCCGTGAAGCGATAGAACAGAATCGAGGAGATGAACGGTCTATCTGTATCCGTTGCGTTGCAGATGATCGTTACTGTACCCTCGCGATCGAAGATACTGGAGGAGGAATAGGTGCATCCATTATTGATAAAATTTTTGACCCCTATTTTACAACCAAATTTGAATCACAAGGGACAGGGATCGGGTTGTATATGGCTAAAACAATTATCGAAAAACATTTTTTAGGAAAGCTGAGTGTTTACAATACCTCTAAGGGTGCTTGTTTTGAAATCCGTCTCAATCGAGAACAAAATGAGGATTCAAGCACACCACCTCAAAACAGTGAAATCCCTCCTCGTATCGATAGGTAAGGGTGAAATTATGGGCATCTAAAATGGATTTGATGATATAAAGCCCTAACCCGAAACTGTTTTGATTTTCATGTTGATGCAAAAATGGCTCACTTAGACTTTGTAAGGTACATCTGCTTGGCCATGCCTCTCCTCGATTGGAAAAGAGAATACGTTCTTTGGCTTGGGACACATACACTTTTCCTTCCGAACTGTATTTGATGGCATTGTCAATGAGGTTTTTAAAGACGGTGGACATTACCTCGCAATCGGCGACGATGGGTGTTCCGTCTAATGAGAGATCGATGGCGTTATCGTGTAGAAAAAGCAACGCTTTTGCCCGCTCAAGAAGGCTCTTCGGATCGCACGATTGCAAATGGGGAGCAAGTGATCCAGAGGTGATCTGCTCCAATCGAACCAGCTCCGCTATTAAGTGCTCCATTCGAAAAAATGCCCTCTCCAAAATCGATTTCTCTTCACACTTTTTGAGAAATGGAAGGGAGAGTTTACCCACCGTGATCGGAGTTTTTAGCTCGTGCATGATGTTGCGTAAAAAGAGTTTGCGTGCTTCAAGGAGGGCTTGATTTTTCTCCATTGCACTATCCAGTGCGCGGGAAACGAGAGCAATTTCATCCTTTTTTCGACTATCGATGGGGGTGTATATTCCCTCAACTCCATACTGTGTTATCACCTGTGTGATGGTTTTGAGGGGAAAAAGGGTTTTGATGATTAGCCAATAGAGTAACAATAGAGCCACAGAGAGGGAGATAAAAAGGATATCCGGCCAAAGGGGTGCTTTAGCGACGTCGGCTTTGATCACCAATAGTGGCGGAGTCGCTTTGGTGAGGTAGATGTAGAGATGGTTAGTATCTTTTAAAATCTGAATACGCCCCTCGCGTATCGAATCTTTGATCTCTTCGGGATACTGCGTCGGGATCACCTCAAATGCGGGGCGGAGAGTTTGTATCAAATCATTATGCGGTTCGGTAACACTGTATCCGTGCTCTTGCAAAAAAGTGCGTCGTAACGGCAATTCCAGCGGAACACTCTGGCGTAGAACCAAGAGGAGATATCCCCCCTCCTTTTCGAGGCGACTGGTCTGCTCTTGAGCGAGTTTTTGATGGATCGCGAAAAAACCGATCCCCATGGCGACAAATGTGACCAGAAAAAAGAGGGTGATGCGGAGAAATATACTCTGGAACATCGATTAGCCTGAAAAGCGGTAACCGCTTCCCCGTATGGAGTGGATAAAACGGGGATTTTTAGGGTCTTTTTCGATTTTTTGACGGAGGCGGCTGATGATGACATCGATGGTTCGTGCTGAACTTTCCCATGAGATCGCCTCTGAATTATTGGAGAGAAAGTCGCGACTAAGGGTTTGGTTCGGATGGAGAA
>NZ_JAFLKV010000011.1:0-5652 GCF_019163035.1 Sulfuricurvum sp. | reverse complement strand
GCCTCTGAATTATTGGAGAGAAAGTCGCGACTAAGGGTTTGGTTCGGATGGAGAATAAAAAGAGAGAGTATCTCGTACTCGGCACGGGTGAGGGAGAGTGATTCGCCATTATAAAGGATGGTTTGCTCCTCTTCATTCAAAACGAAAGGTTTGTTTTTTTTCTCCATACTCGGACGATAGCGGCGTAGCACGCTTTTGATCCGTGCGATCAGTTCACGCGGTTCGTACGGTTTTGGGAGATAATCGTCCGCTCCATATTCCAGTGCGATTACCTTGTCGTTGATGTCACTGCGGGCACTGGAGATGAGGATAGGGATGTCGGTTTTTTGACGGATCATCTGGCACAGTTGCAATCCGTCCATCTGCGGCAACGTTAAATCCAAAATGATCAAATCAAAATGGTCGGTATCGAGGAGATTTAATCCCGCTAACGGGGTGGAGACGGCATTGAGCGCTATTCCGTAGTTTTTGAGGTAGTTGACCAACAGGGTTGTTATATCTGGGTCGTCTTCGACCATCAGAGCTTGAAGCATCGGGAATCCTATCGTGAGGTATTATCCTGAAAGTATGACGTAATGAATGTTAACGAAAGAGAAAGAAGGGGAAGTTGGGAGAGGTTATTGCTCACTGTGAGCAAAAAAGAGTGTTAGTCAACCATCCAGCTGGCGCGTTTGGATTGGCGTAGTTTTTTTAGCATCATTTTTTCAAGTGGTGATATTTTTTCCATTTGGGTCTCCTTTTTTTGATTTATAAACGTCAGTCTAACGGTGAATCGTTACGGAACGGTAACTTAAAGACTCGATGCAAACCGATTTTTTCAACACTCTTACAGTGCGTAGGGGAGATAATCACCCCAAAAAGAAGAGACAATATGGAAAAAGCACTTTTGGGTGGCGGATGTTTTTGGTGTATCGAAGCGGTCTATAATCGTGTCATCGGGGTGCAAAGCGCTATCAGTGGCTATGCCGGAGGATTACGCGAAAGTCCCAGTTATGAACAGGTTTGTAGTGGCGCTACGGGGCATGCTGAGGTAGTCGAGATCACGTATGATCCCAAGGTCATTTCGTATGAGGATATTTTGGATATCTTTTGGGAAATTCATAATCCTACCACATTGAATGCCCAAGGAGCTGATCGGGGAACCCAGTATCGTTCGGTTATCTATTACTATGATGAGGTTCAAAAAGCCAAAGCTGAACACGCTATTGCTGAGGCACAGAAGAATTGGGGTGATCCTATTGTCACCGAGTTCTCTCCCGCACCGAAGTTTTTTGAGGCTGAGGGGTATCATCAAGAGTATTACAGTGAGCATCCAACGCAGGGGTATTGCTACGCAGTGATTGCACCAAAGATTGAAAAGTTTATGAAAAAATTCGGAGATAAAGTAAAAAGAGATTAAATGAAGTGGCTCTCCCAGATACCTGCGGCACAAAACATGAACGGGTGTGCTGCTGTATTCCTACCCTGACACATTGTCCGTCCACACCCTTGCACAGGTCTAGAAGAGTTGGCGAATTATAGCCGTTTGAATCTCTAAATGCAAGAGCGGGAACTTTTTTTGCTTAGGGGTATTGACTAAATATTTGACTGTTTTGGTCGATATAGAATGTATATAAAATGCAAAAGGATTTGTTATGGCAGGGACTGTTAGCTCACTTGGAATCGGATCAGGAGTTTTGACTGCAGATGTTATCGATAAACTTAAAGCAGCTGATTCAGCCAATATCATTACTCCAATTGACAATAAAATTACTCTTAATAATCAAAAAAACCAAGCATTAGATTTATTGAATAGCCTTCTTACATCATTCAAAAGCAGTGTAAGTGCATTGGATGATGATAGCCTTTATCAAGCGCGAACAGTTTCAGGCGGTAACGATTACGTCAGTGTAAGTGCCGCTGCTGGCTCCCAAATTCGAGATTTTTCTCTTAGTGTGACCAATATAGCTAAAAAAAGTGTTATAGCATCGGGTGATTATCCTTCATTGACTGCTCCGATTGCTAACGGACCTGGGACATTGAATTTGGGAATAGGGGGAAAAAATTACTCGATAAGTTATACTGCTTCGACGACTCTTACTGATTTGAAGCAAGCTATTAATGATGCCGCAGGTAGCAGTGTTACCGCCTCAACCCTCCAAACCGGCACATCAAAATATAACCTTGTGCTCACCTCTAATACGACAGGGCAAGATCAAGCCATCTCTCTTACTGACGTTTCAGGTAATTTAAGTGATACGAAACTTTTAACCAAAAATACAAAAAGCGGCTCATTCTTAGCTGCAGATGATTTTGTAGCAGCTAGTGGCACCAGTGGTACAATGACCCTTGGTGTAGGAGGGACAACTAAAGACTTTGCTTATACGGATACGACAACCCTGCAGGGAATGGCAGATATGATTAATGCCGATACAACGATGAACACAAAAGTCAGTGCGAATATCGTGCAGTATGGAAGCAATGATTTTCGAATGGTTTTAACTCCAAAATCAGGAGATGTAGCGAGTGCTATCACGATGAGTGACAGCGCTGGAGGAGGGTTGTCTTCAGTGCTGACAACAGGAACCTCTATATCGGCGGGAAGTATGGGTATTATTCAAGATGGTAATGATGCTCATTTTACGTTTGATGGCATTAGCATGACCCGAAGCACCAATAGTATTACCGATATTAGCAGTGGGTTAACGGTGAATCTTTTAAAAGATCTAGGAAGTGCTAATATTTCAGTGTCTCAAGACCGTAGTAAAGTAGCAACAAATATGCAAAGTATGGTCAGTAGTTATAATACTCTTATCAAGCAACTTGATGATATGACTGCTTACGATGCAACTGCTGGAAAAGTTGGAATTTTTAATGGTGACAATACGATTAAAAATATCAGTCGTGAAATTACCCGTATGATTACATCCGTTAATAGTAATGGGCAGGCACTTCCTGATTATGGAATCGGTTTAGATAAAACAGGTGTAATGACATTTGATTCTGATGCATTTACAACTAAAATGAATGCGGATCCGGATGGAACAGAAGCTTTTTTTAGCGGTAAAACAACGATTAGCTCCGCAGGTATTGCCACAACTGCGGATGGGATTTTTACCTCATTTAATAATCTTTTATACAGTTATACCTCTTCAGCTACAGGGCTTGTGACCAATTTGACGCAAGCAACTAAAGATGCGACTACAACGTTAAACGCCGATAAAGCAAAAGCCAATGCCCTTCTAACTGCACGATACGATACGATGACGGCTAAATTCGCCGCCTATGATTCCATGATCAGTAAATTGGAATCCTCATTTGCTTCACTAAAACAACAAATTGCTGAATCGACGGCTTCCAGTGGTTGATTGTAAAGGATGGATTGTATTATTTGAAGCAGCAATCAAGACTCGTGATTCTGATTCTATCTGGGAATTATTGCAAAATTTTCCTTCGTCTAAAGAGGTTGATCTCTTGAAACAAATTTTACTTCTTACAATGGATGCGGAAAGTATCCTTTGCGAAATGCGTCAAGAATTGGTAAATGAACGGAATTTGATACTATCACACGTATAGAGAAAATATGGCACTCTAATTGCTTATTCTTATGATAAGTATAGACAAAGGTGCAGCATATGCTAAATGGAAAAAATATTCTCATTACCGGTGGAACTGGAAGCTTCGGCAAACAATTTGTCAAAACGATTTTAAAACATTACAAACCTAATAAAATCATTATTTACTCTCGTGACGAACTTAAACAATATGAAATGGCACAGCGATTTAACGACCCGTGTATGCGTTATTTTATCGGGGATGTTCGTGACCTTTCACGACTGGAAAGTGCCATGAGTGAAGTCGATTATGTCGTCCATGCCGCAGCCCTCAAACATGTTCCTATCGCTGAATATAACCCGATGGAATGTATCAAAACTAATATCAATGGTGCTCAAAACGTCATCGAAGCGTCGTTGCATTGCGGTGTTAGTCGTGTTATTGCCCTCTCAACCGATAAAGCCGCCAGCCCTATCAACCTTTACGGCGCTACCAAGCTCGCAAGCGATAAACTCTTTGTTGCAGCCAATAACATTCGTGGAGGTAAAGATATCCGTTTTGCCGTTGTCCGTTATGGGAATGTTTTGGGTTCGCGCGGTTCCGTTGTCCCGTTTTTCCAAAAATTGATTGCTGAGGGGGCGAGCGAACTTCCTATCACCGATGATCGGATGACACGATTTTGGATTACTCTCCAAGAGGGGGTTGATTTCGTTCTTAAAAACTTCGAGCGTATGCACGGCGGAGAGACTTTTATCCCGAAAATACCGTCGATGAAAGTGGTGGATGTCGCTCGTACCATCGCTCCGCATCTTCCCCATAAAAATGTCGGGATTCGTCCGGGTGAGAAAATGCACGAAGTGATGTGCCCGCGTGATGATTCCCATCTCACATTGGAGTTTCACGACCATTATGTGATCAAACCGACGATCCAGTTTACCGAAGCCGCCGATTTCTCGAAAAACAATTGTGGGGAAATCGGAACACCCGTCGAATACGGATTTAAATACAGCTCTGAAACCAACACCGAGTGGCTCACCAGCGAAGCATTGTTAGAGAAAATCGCATTGACCCAGAATGAGGAGAAATAGTCGTGCTCCCTTACTCAACGCAGTTTATTGAAGAGGATGATATTGCTGCCGTTGTGGATGTCTTAAAAAGCTCCCATCTAACACAGGGGGCGAAGGTCGAGGCATTTGAAGAAGCGATTGCCCAGTATACGGGTGCGCGCTTTTGTGTCACTTTTAATTCGGCGACGTCGGCGTTGTTGGGTGCGTATGCCGTTGCGGAAATCTCGGAAAACGATGAGATTATTACCACTCCAATCAGTTTTGTCGCAACGTCGAATATGGCGATTGCGCTCGGGGCAAAGCCTGTTTTCTGCGATATTAAGATGGACGGAAATATCGACGAATCGTTGATCGAATCGCTCATCACTCCCCAAACCCGCGCCCTCGTACCCGTCGATTTTGCCGGTAAACCGGTTGCGATTGAGGCGATCAAAGAAATAGCTCAAAAACACAATCTCCTCGTCATCGAAGATTCTTCCCACGCTTTGGGGAGCGGTATCGGTAATCAAAAGATCGGTTCCTTTGCCGACATGACGATCTTTAGTTTCCATGCGATCAAGCCGATCACGACGGGAGAGGGGGGCGCAGTGGTGACAAACGACGAAGCATTCGCCCAAAAACTCAAACTCTTCCGCTCTCACGGCATCATCAAAAAACAGCTTTGGAACTCTGACATGGTGAGTTTGGGGCATAATTTCCGTCTTACCGAATTTGCCGCCGCGTTAGGGCACTCTCAGCTGCATAAACTGGATCGATTTCTCCAAACGCGCAATGAAATCGCCCGCTATTACGATGAGCGTTTTGCAGGTCATAAACTCTTTTCGACGATTACTATTGACCCGAATGAGCAAAGCGCGCGCCATCTTTATCCGCTACTTTTGAATCCTCAATTACATTGTGTTAAAGAAGAGATTTTCACGCAATTGCAAACACAGGGATTAGGGGTTCAAGTTCACTATAAACCGATCTATCAAAACAGTTTTTATAAAGAGCGATTCGGTGAACAGCGATTGACTACTGCTGAGCTTTTTTACAAAAGTGAACTCTCCAT